>JABDET010000006.1:0-477 GCA_013286945.1 Candidatus Melainabacteria bacterium | reverse complement strand
GATGGGTGCAATCTCAATCTCTGATCTATCATAATGGCTGAGGTAAATCGCTGTGACGTTGTTAAATTCCTATGAGGCAAGTCGGAAAGAAATGGACCGGATTCTCTTGGAATTCGCCACTTCTCTGGAAGAACAGCAGTTTATAAAACTTGGAACTAAACTCCCAATCTCAGGGCGAAGGAAGTCCATCTAGGTAGTCTTGTTGCCTCCTACTTTCATTTTTTCCCCCTTGCCTAAGGCAAGCGCATAAATAACTGCTTCATTCACCCCATCGATCTCAAGGAGATGATTGAGATCATCATCCAAAAACTCTCCAACACCCACAGCCCGAAGACCAAGGGCTTTCGCGGAGAGCTGAATGCTTCCACTTAGATGGCCAACATCTAGAAGTATATAACGATAACCTCGTTCACCATATTTCTTCTTTTTCCACGGGAAAACCCCACTGAGGAAAATAGCGAGGGACAATTTCTCCGT
>JABDET010000005.1 GCA_013286945.1 Candidatus Melainabacteria bacterium | reverse complement strand
AGATCTCCTCTTTCGAAGAGAGAAATTTCTTTTCTTGTTCCACGAAGGGGAGTACGTGCATAATGCCTATCTCGGTCTTATCCTCCAGGTGGGTCTTGTGGGAGCATTTCTTTTCTTTGCTCCAATGTTTGTCTTACTCGTTAAGGAGATGCTCTCGAAAAATCCGTCCCCTGTCCGAATTGGCCTCCAAGGGTTGCTTTTGTCTGGCTTGATTGGGTGCATGTCCGAAAGCTGGATTTACGCCGCCGGAAATTCTCAGGTTTTCATGTTTTGGAGTGGCATAGCCGTCTTGGAATACCTTCGGGAAACCGAGAATCGATCGAGCAGAATGGTCAAAGCCACATGAGAATCGCGATCAACAGCCTGGGTGTAGATGGAGGGGGAGGGAGAACGTATTTTGACCATTTTCTCCCTGCACTTCTCCAAGCCGATCGAGAGTCAGAGTACCTGGTTCTTGTGAGATCCTCGTCGATGTCTTCTCTCCCCGCCTCCAGCCCGCAAATGCGGTACATTCCTGTCGAAGACTCCACGGGAATTGTGGGGCGCTTTCAGAGAGAGCAGTTCTGGCTACCGCGCTGGCTTAAGCGAGAAAAAGTTGATCTTCTTTTTTCTCCAGCGGACTCCACCTCTCTTTTGGCTCCATGTCCAGTGGTTTTAGCCATGAGAAACATGAATCTTTATGTCCCACGCGATAAAGGATGGTCTTTTTCATTTCGACTCAAATTTGGGGCATTGTCAAGATTTGCGCGGCTTTCTTCTAAGATTGCAAGAAAAATTATCTTCGTATCACATTTTTCGAAAGAACTCATCGCCAAACAGCTCGGGATCGCGCCTGAAAAACAAAAGGTTGTCTATCACGGGGTAAGCCCGCAATTCTTTGAGCAAAAGAATTCTATTCCTGAATCGCTTGCTTGGGTTCGCTCGCGAACACCTTACCTTCTTTCGGTTTCTTCCATCTACCGGTATAAAAATTTTGTTCGTCTCATTGAGGCCTTTGCTCTTTATCGAAAGAAAGCCACCGAGAACTATCATCTCATCATTGCGGGAAAACCGTATGACAAACCTTACTATGAACAAATGAAAAAGGCCATCGAAAGGCATCAACTCGAATCGTACGTTTATTTGGCCAACGAGGTAGCCTATGCTGACCTACCGATTCTGTATCAGAACGCAAAACTTTTTATCTTTGCTTCTTATCTGGAAACTTTTGGACACCCTTTGGTTGAAGCCATGGCGGGAGGCGTACCCATTCTAGCTGGTGATATCGAGAATTCTCGTGAAATTGCCGGAGAAGCTGCACTTTACTTCAACCCTTATGACGTGAACAAGCTCGTTGATTCCTTAGGGGCAGCACTTGAACAAACGGGAATCCGCGAAAACTTGATTTTAAAGGGAAAAGAACAAGTGAAGCAATTCTCGTGGAACCGTTGTGCTCGTGAAACCGCTGACGTATTCCGTGAAGCCCTCGGGAAGCTTGAAGTGGCTCAAACAGGCTCTTCTTCAAGTGCAGGGAGTCGTTTTTCCTGAATCAACTGAAGATCGGCCTCCACCATCGCGTGGACCAATTCCTTAAAAGAAGTTGATGGAGTCCAACCTAGCCTTTCTTTGGCCTTTGTCGCATCCCCAAGAAGTGCATGAACTTCGGTAGGACGAAAATAACGAGGATCAATCCTCACGTGTTTTTGCCAGTCAAGTCCAGCATGAGCAAAAGCCTCATGGAGAAATTCTTTGACCGAGTGCGCCTCTCCTGAAGCAATCACGTAGTCGTCAGGGTTCTCTTGCTGAAGCATGAGCCACATGGCTTTCACATAGTCAGGCGCATAACCCCAATCCCGCTTTGCATCAAGGTTTCCAAGATGAATGAAGTCTTGTTTTCCAGCAACAATGTTCGCTACACCAAGCGTGATTTTTCGAGTCACAAAGGTTTCTCCGCGCCGCGGCGATTCGTGATTAAATAAAATGCCGTTGCAAGCAAAATTGCCATAGCTTTCTCGATAATTGACGGTTGTCCAGTAAGAATGGACTTTCGAAATGGCGTAAGGACTCGAAGGGCGAAAGGAAGTTCCTTCATGGATGGCATTTTTTGATCCATTGCCGTACATTTCACTTGAAGACGCTTGATAAAATCTAGCTTTAGATCCAATCTCTCTCATCGACTCAAGAATCCGAACCGTTCCAAGAGCCACCACATCCCCTGTGTAAACCGGAAGCTCGAAACTCACCATCACATGACTTTGTGCCGCCAAATTATAAATTTCGTCAGGATTGACCTCAGAAAGAATCCGTCGAAGCGATGCCGCGTCTGTCAAATCCCCGTGAACCAAATGAAACTGTGTCGCGGAATCGTGAGGATCTTGGCAAAAATGAGCGATTCGTCCCGTATTGGCCGCGCTGGCCCGCCTGACTAACCCGTAGACCGTATACCCTTTTTGGAGAAGGAACTCAGCCAGATAAGAACCATCCTGCCCGGTAACCCCGGTAATCAGTGCCTTCTTCATAATTACCTTCTCCCGGTTTCAACCATTTCAAGCTCAGGTTCGGTTAGGTGTCCGTCCGGTGGCAGCTTGGTGTTTGCATTCGGCTTCATGGATTCGACAAAGAAAGCAGCACCTGCGCCGAGGAAAAGACCAAGGAAAAGACCGAAAATGAGTGAGAACAAGCGATGGGGACCACTCTTGTGATCCGGCGGGGCCGCTTTGTCCAAAACCTCGAAATCAGGTGATTCGCGTGCCTCTTCAAGACGCGCCTTCTCGTATTCTGTGGAAAGAAAAAGATACAAGGTTTCAAGGATCTTCAGTCGACGAGCTTTGCGGCCATATTGCAAATTGATTTGAGGATAGGTATTAAACTTGCTTTCAGTTTGGTTAATCCCTTGCGTGAGGGCAACATCCTTGGCCTCCAACTGAGCTACCTTGATTTGCATATCCAGAAAGTCCCCCGTAGCGCCAGTTGATTCGGCTTGAAGGTGGTGACGAATCTCTTTTTGCAAGGCAGATTCGAGATCCTTGATTTGCTGTGCGTAAGACACAAGCTCAGGATTCTCAGGTTTCTCGTTCACTTTGGCTTGCGAGTATTTCACATAAACTTCCGACAACTGCTGGTTAAGACCATCGAGTATCGGATCCATCAGTCGCGGACTTACCAAAGGGTCACGAGAGGCATCCTGGAGTTCCCCGACCATGACCTGTCTTGCTCGCTGCAATGTCCCTTCCATCGACCTTAGCGCTATGTCTGTGCTTAACTTGTCTGATTGAAGTTCCAAAAGTGAGCGCATCAAATTCCGTCCGTTTTCCATGAAATCGGTGGTCTTGTGAGTTCTTTGAAAAACGCTGACATCCGATTCCGCATCTTGGAGCTTCTCTCGAAGCTGTGCCAATCTTTTTTCCACATCAATTCGGTGCTTTTTTGAAACGCTCATGAGACTCGTCAACGAATAATCCCGAAACACATCGACGTAACCGTTCGCGATATCAGCCGAAAGTTGGGGATTGGTTGTGGTCACGGTGATTTCCATGATACCGTCATTGCTGAGTTTAACTTGGGTCATGTCATGAAGCAACTGCGCGATTCGACTTTCTTGCTGGATATGAAATCGCTCTTTCAGGTTCAGATGGGCACTGAGGGCATCTGCGATATGGCGACTCTCGAGGATTCCCCTCGAATAGTCCTGCAAGTTGCCTCCACTTGAAGGGAGCAGCATCGAACCAAGACCTGTATCGTCTTTTCCCAAAACGCTCTGCGCAATGTTTCCCAAGGAATGCCCCTTGTCGCTTAGCGGGTAATAAAAACTCGTTTGTGCTTGATAAACATTGGGAGACAAGAAACTGGAAATGGCGGTAACCAAAAAAACTCCGATGGCAATGAAAGCCACCAAACGCCGATGTTTGGAGAGGATAAGCCAATATTCTTTTAGGCTAACTTCAGAATTTTCCATTTTCTCTACCGGAACAGGGCTCTCACGATTGCAAAGTTACCCAGCACGCCAATGATGTCGGTAAAGCTTGTTACTTCAGAACGGGGTACAAAAATGACATCGCCAGGCTCCAAGACCACACTTCTTGCTTTGTTTTCCCCCATGAGAAGTTGCTTGAGATCCAAGTTGTAAACCTCGGGTTGAGCCGCCCCATCCACGACACGCACCAATTTTGCATGACTTAATTTTGCATGGGAAGCCGGGCCTCCAGCCAAGGCCAAGTATTCACGAATCTGATTGCCTGGACTATAGGGGAAGACCCCTGGGCGCGCCACTTCACCTAAGACATAAATGCTGTCTGGGGCTGCAGGAACAGCAAGCGTATCGCCATCCTTTAATTTTCGGTTCTGGCTCATGTCGTTTTCGGCAAAAAGCTTTTGAAGATTGACAGGGATAACAACGATGGCTCCATTTTCATTCTTTCTTTCGATTCTTGCATGCGCTGGATCTGCTCTTGGGGTTAATCCACCTAAACTTAGGATCACGTCCCTCACGCGCTCGTCTTCGTGAAGCCGGTACCATCCAATCCTCGGAAGTTCTGGAATTGGAAGCTTGTTTTGGGTTTGAGATTGTGGAAAAACACCGGTTCCCACCACTTCCCCAATGATTTTAATTTTCTTCTGAAAAAGACCCACTGGTGGAACATAAATCGAATCACCATCTTTTAGCGCTAGTTTGTCTGCAACCAGCAAATCCACTTTCGAATGGGCGTCCGTAATGCGTGACATTTTAACTTCGCCTTGCATGGCCTCTGGCGTATAGCCACCCGCCATTTTGATGAGGTCTGCATAGGTATCCTCGGGGAGGATCTCATAGCTTCCAGGACGACGAACTTCTCCGGTTAAGGTGACTGCACTTTTTAGGACTGGAACGTAAACCACTTCATTGGGCTCAAGGTATGGATTTTCATCATCATCTCCCTGAATGCGCCATTTAAAGTAGTCAAGCTTGCGAACCAGCTGGCTCCCTTTCCGAAGCTCAATCCCACGGAGAGACCCCCGTTCGGTGAGCCCTCCAGCCTTGATGATCGCATCCAAAGCACCCGTGACACCATTTAACTCATAAGCTCCGGGTTGCTTGATTTCACCAAGAACTTGAGCTTTTACAGTCCGAACGTCGATGAGATTTGTACTTACTTGTACGTGCTTGTAGTATTTACTCAAGAACTGATCAAGGTGCGAAGAAAGATGGCTGAGTTGCACACCTCGCACGGGAACATCCCCGACGGGATCGATGCCCAATGTCCCCGAAGGGGAAACAACACCCGTGAATCGGAGATGTGCGGGAATCCACAAATCAACACTCAGCGTGTCACCCGGTTCAATCGTGTATCGATCAGGATTCACGGCAGACAGAGATTTCTGAGTGGACATGTTAATGGAAGGCAAGCTTGGAGTTGCTGGCTGGTAACTCCGTAGAGTCCCCAGAGGTGATGCTTGAGAATCGCGATTGAGCGACGGAGTATCCAAATCATCAAGATTCTTGTTCATGATCCCGTGTACGTCCACCCCGATTTTGTCTACCGAAGTTGAGGAGTTATCGGAGTCATCGGCAAAGATCAGGCCACTGTACGAAAAAATCACCAAAAATAAAAAAAGGCTTAGATACCTTAGGGTTTTCATGATAGGCCAATTAATTCGTCATCGAGGAACTATTCCCTTCCAAACAAGGCTTCAAGCACTCTAGAGGGATTCGTACAAGATCTCTTTTGAAAAATCAGAAGCTTTAAACATCCATTTTAGGTCAAGCACGGTACCAGGAGATTGGAGAAGCCCTTCGATGGCTTTCGGGTTCAATGCTTCCTTAAATTGATGATGGGGAACCGCCAGCACGAGAGCATCATATCGTCTTTCATTCAGTGGCCAATGAACAGGGGATGCCAGGAAATGGGAAAGAATTTTCTCGTGCGAAACAAAGGGATCGCACGCATGAACGTCCACCCCATATTTCTTTAGCCCCTGAATCACTTGATAAAGTTTCGAATTCCGAGTGTCGGGAATGTTTTCCTTAAACGTAATCCCCAGGATTAAAACTTTGCTTTCCGTGACCACCTTCCCCGTTTTTACCAGGCCAAGTAAAACTTGATCCACCACACGATCGGCCATGTGGTCATTAATTCGTCTTCCGGCTAAAATAAGCTCCGGATGATGTCCCACCATTTCAGCCAAATAGGTGAGATAATATGGATCAACGCCAATGCAATGTCCTCCCACAAGCCCCGGTTTGTACGAGTGGAAATTCCATTTGGTCGAAGCGGCTTCAATCACATCTTTTGTATTAATTCCGATCTTCTGAAACAACATGGAAAGCTCATTCATCAAAGCGATGTTTAAATCACGCTGAACATTTTCAATCACTTTGGCTGCTTCAGCTGTCTTAATGTTTGGCGCCTTCCAGATCCCAGCCTTGCAAATGGTTCCGTAAATTTGAGCGATCGCTTCGAGCGTAGGAGCGTCGCTTCCTGAAACCACCTTGATGACTTTGTCCAGCGTGTGCTCTTTGTCTCCAGGATTAAGCCGCTCTGGACAATACCCCACCTTGAAATCAACCCCAAATTTCAAGTTCGATGCCTGCTCGAGAATGGGGACGCAAATTTCCTCTGTGACGCCTGGATAAACCGTTGATTCAAAAGCAACAATGGAACCTTTTGAAAGATTTTCTCCCACCGCCAAAGAAGCGCTTCGCAGAAAGCTTAGGTCAGGGCAGTTGGCTTTGTCAATCGGGGTTGGAACCGTAATGATAACGAAATTGGCTTTCTTTAAATCGTGTGGATCGTCTGTAAATCGAATCTTGGCGGCGCGAATGGTTGGCTCATCACATTCCCGGGTCACATCCTGATTAGCTTTCAAGGCTTCAATGCGGGTAGAATCAATGTCGTATCCGATGACCGGAAGGCCGGCTTTCCCAAAAGCACAAGCAATCGGAAGTCCCACATAACCAAGCCCGATGACCGCGATGGTTCGGCTCATGGATTGTGCTGCTCTTCCCTAACGTACCACTCCGTCATGTTTTGCAATCCTTCCTTTAAGCTAATTTTTGATTCGAAGCCGAGTTCAGCCTTTGTTTTGGAGACATCGGCCCCTGAACGATAAACATCCCCTTTTCGCCAATCTTCATACTTCGGCTTGATCCGACTCCCCGTGGTAACTGTCAGATGCTCTAAAAGTTCGTTTAAGGTCGTCAAACTGCCTCCACCTACATTATAGACCTCCCCGGGCTTTCCGTTGACCAGCGCAAGAAGTGTGGCCTCTACAACGTTATTGACGAACGTAAAATCACGGGCTTGTGTTCCATCCCCAAAAACAATGGGAGACTCTTTCTTGAGCAATGCGCTCAAAAACTTTGGAATCACGGCTGCATAAGGAGAATTGGGATCTTGTCTTGGACCAAAAACATTAAAGTATCGCAGGCTGACCGTCTCCAAGCCATAAACTTCAAAATAATTCTTCACTAAGAGCTCGGCGGAGTATTTGCTGATGGCGTAAGGAGAAAGAGGCCATGCCGCCATGCTTTCCTTTTTCATTTCTTCTTTGATTCCACCGTACACCGAACTCGAGGAAGCATTCACCAATTTCCTAATTCCACATTCCTTGGCTGCCATCAAAAGGTTGAGCGTTCCCATCACATTGCTTGAAATCGCTAAATCGGGATGTTCGATGGATCGGGGAACCGAATTAATGGCCGCTAAATGAAAAATGAACTCTGAACCACGGATCTCCTTTCGGACAGCATCAAGGTTTCGGATGTCGATTTCGGCGAACCCCACTTGGTTAAGAACCTGGTTCAGGTTTGATTTTCTACCGGTGACCAAGTTGTCGATGACTTTGACACTTGCTCCTTTTTGAAGAAGCTCTATCACGAGAGTGGAGCCTATAAAACCAACCCCTCCGGTAACAACACAGCGACTCCCGCTCAGGCGAACCGCCGTCATTTTGACCGATCCTCCCGATTGACAGTGGTCAACCTCCCCACAATCAATCGCAGGAACGCCCCAAGAATAATGCCAAGCCAAATTCCATTCACGGTTCGGAGCAAGGTGAGTCGGAGCGGTGTGTGCAAATGAGCAAAACTGTCCATGATGTCTGCTTGGCCAAGGCCACCCAGAAAGAGTGACAAGACCCCCCCAACGCTTTCAAGCCCAAGGCCGCTTGCCAAAAGATAGAAAGGATGGCCAATCACAAATTCCTTAAATCGTGGCCGTGCAGCCAACGTCGTGTCCAGTGTGGCCCGAAAACTTTTTTCCCACTCCGGAACAGCCCCTTCTGGAACCGCATTTCCACTTCGAAGGATCATGAATGCCGCCCCAACCAAAAGAATCAACAATGCCACCACGTGAGACACCTGGACCGGCTCTCGAAGGGGTTCCACAAACTTCCTAAGCCAATCCGAAAAGCTCCGAGCCGAGCCCTTACCCCTTTGATAAACGAAAGCTAGCCAGGGAGCAAGAATGACAGGAGCCACAAGAATGGCCTTCACCCCTCGGAAGGTTTGAATTCCAAGCATGGTTAGATTATCCGTCATCAAACTCGATACCAGAAATCCCCCCATCACGGTAAACAATGTTGCACCCAGCAGCGCGAGAACTGAGTTGAAAAAACCGAGCGGCTTCCGTTCTGAAAAAAGAACAATTCCAAAAATCGGAAAAAGATTGGCTCCCCAAAAAGCAAAGATGCTACGCAATAAATTCTCCTGATGCATCACGTGTGCAACCGGAACCAAGGCTAGTGATCCGAGAAAGAAAATGCAAAACCAGAGAAGTGAAATGTCAAGAAATGTCAAGAGAAAAAGGAAAGTACCAACCACGACGCCTGTCACTCCAATCACCGTGCTAAAGCGGCTTGCTGACAACAAAGGAAAAGGTCTTGACGGAGAGAGTTCGAAACCATTCCTTTCGAGATCTTCCCTCAAGCTTTTCAAGAACTGGACGTTGGTTTCCAAAACACTTTTTCCTCCATAATTTACCAGGAACGGACGAAAATAGATAATTCGAATATTTCTTTCCCTCACCCCAAGTGAAAAGGTTTCCACAGCCTTTTCAGGATCAAGACGGGTGAGTGAAGGAAGGATCAACGCCTGCACTTTCACCACCGAATCGGGCATTTTTTGTGCTAATTCATCTCCACCCTTGAGAGCCCGTGCGCTCTCATAAGCCTCGACATAGCCAAACCGAACTTGGTGCAATCGAAGAAACTCCCCTACTTTCCCGACATCATGATCAAAACCGAGAACTTCGTTTCGCAAGCCTGAGAAAATCAAGGTTCTCACATTGGGGATAGAAAGCACGTTGGCCAGAAGATAGCCCAGTTTTGTCTCGTCGAGATCATCTCGGTTGGATATCCGAGGATTAATCAGAAAATGTTGAGCCGCTAGTGGTTTTGCTTGATCGGGATCCAAACCAAGGCTAATCTGCGTCACATCATCCCATTTCCCTGGAATGATGAAGCCATCTGGAAATTCCTGGACACGGAATTCTTCACCGCCAAAAAGCGATGCGAGGGCTTTCGACAACCATGGCTTGATACTTTTGTCACTCACCAAAACGACAACCGATGGAAGAGAAATATTTTTGAACAAGTCGTGAAGTTTTTTTTCTTTTTCATACAAGGGAAGGTCTTCCCCTCGAAGCCACACGATTTTTCCTTCCTGATGCAGCTTCTCCAAGGTAATCTCCGAAAGCGCAATCGTGCTCACACCCAGCTTTTGAAATTCGGAAAGAGTGGTTTCCACTGAAAGCCCTTCTCTTTCGCACAAATCTGAAACGCCATCATAATCCAAGGTGATTTCCACCTGACGGTTGCTTTCTTCAAGATGGTGGCGTAGTAGGGCTGGCCATAGACTGGCCACAAAGGAAATCAGTAAAAGGATGAAAAGGAATTTTTTCAATGCTACCTGACCAAACCACGTGTGAGAAATACTGACGTGGTGATGGCTTTCACTCCTCTGCCGTCGGAAGATGCTGAAATCAAATAGTGGTTCGCAGGGACCAAAACTCCTCCTGGCACGTCTTCACCCTCGGTTAGATCAGCCAACCCTCCCGATTTTGCTTTGATCACTTCGGCTTTCCCCGATCGCAATACGGCTTCTGAGCCGAGATCCAGAGAAAGTTTTTCTCCAGCAGGAACCGTGGTCACACGCCAGCCATAGGCCTCTTCCAGAAAGCTCTTGGTCACCAGAGGATCTGAAGCGCTCCCTGGTTCACCCGCAAAGACTCGGGCGAGAAAACAAAAAGTGGCAGTAATAAGCAGTCCAAACAGAAATCTTTTCATGGTTGCACATCCTTTAGGCTAATTCCTCAACCAGCACCTCGAGATGATCGAAAAAGAAATTTTCCTTTTCATGAGGAATGATTTCTCGAACTACCACTCAGGATTCTGGTTTTCCTTCAACCAGCGCTGCGTGAGGAGGAAAAATCCTTGTCCCTTACTGATGGGCTTGGGTCAGGATAACAATAATGGAGCCGATGCCATTGGCTTGGGGTGCAATTTGAATTCGGACCTGTTTGTCATCTCGGATGGCCAATATGTCGACCAATTTTCCCCCAGGCGACTTATGCTCTGCTATCCGAGCACTGTCCCCTAGCTTTTCCTTATAGAACGATTTCACTTGATCGACCGAGTCGGTCGTGGTCAAAGAAGCCGAAGCGGTTTTCACGTGTTGGTCGCTCTGGCTGTTTCCTTGAAATCCGAAACTCTGATTTTGGTCAACGGCGGCATTCGGATAAAGTGGTACACCCAGGTCCGATTCCGAAACGGGTTGATTGCTTGAAGCAATGGACGGACTTTGAGAAAGAGTGGGTTCGTCAGAAGATGAGTGAGAGCTGCAACTGGTTAAAAAAATAAGAGGCAATAATATTAGAACAAGCCAGGGATATCGTGTCACTGTGTTTTCACCGGAACAGCACTCTTTTGGTTTTTCACCAACCGAATAAATGTCCCTTGGTCTCCGCTATGAATCTCCATAGAATCCATAAGATTTTTCATGAGGAGAAATCCAATTCCTTCTAACGCGGCGTCATTAAATTCTAACATGGGTCTTTTTGAGGGGTGACTTCCTTGAATTTCGATGATCATTTTTTGCTCTTCCAAGAGAAAACTCATTTGAACAAGGTGCTCCGCATCACTGATGCAAGTGCATGCCTCGCTCACCGCAAGCTTCATGTCTTCAATTTCCTCAGAATCGAAGTGATTCAAGTTGGCTAGGCCAGCCACGAGAAGTCGAACCGCAAGAGCATTTTGTGCCTTAGCAGGCATCTTCAAAGATATCGTATCAAGCATGGTTGTCTCCAATTCATTATCTCCAGAATCCTCAAAACCTAAACATGACCAAACTAAAAACCCAAGGCCTTCATGGACCTTGGGTACGAGGGGGCACCAAAAAGTTTCTTACTTTTTCTTTTTCTTTGATTTCTTGGCCTTCTTGGCTGCCATCCCGTCACCACCTTTCGTAATCTGCTTACCTTCGTGTTCTGCATTTAGCGCAGAACCAATTTGATAGTTGTATTTTAACATCTTTCGAAAAAAAATGCAAGCAATCTGTCAGATTTTTGCAAAGAAATTTTTTCCACGAGATGGCGGATGTTGAAGCAAATGGCTCTGGGATGGGGTTTATTAAACTAAAACGCCTTTGCGTTTACGCGATCAAAACAATCTCGGCAGTAAACCGGTTTGGTGCCAGTTCTCTGAAATGGAACCTGGGTCGGTTTTTGGCAAGAATCACAAACATCGTCAAACAATTCTTTCTTACCTCGACTCCCTCCGTTGCTCTTTCGGAATTGCTGCTTGCGCTGATTCCGACAGTCTGGGCAGCGGGCCGGCTCATTCTCAAATCCCTTCTGCGAATAAAAGGACTGTTCACCCGAAGTGAACACAAAGTCTTGTCCGCACTCCTTGCAAGCAATGGTTTTGTCTTGGAATTCCATGAATTTCCCCCTTTAGGCTAATTGGTAAAAAATTTGGGTTTTATGTTCGGCTTTTATCAAGGTCTTCCTTCTTTCGATCACGTTCTTTCGGACGATGGGAAAAACCTATGGTTTGGAAGAATCGGAGGATTTCGGTTTGGACTCAGAAGGTTTAGACTCAGCGGGTTTGGACTCCGACGACTTGGACTCCGATGTGGTGGTTTCTTTCTTCGCCGTCTTCGGAGATGCATTCTCTTCCGTCTTTGAAGTGGAGCTACCGCTCGAAGAGCGCGAGTAATCGGTGACATGAAATCCCGATCCCTTAAACAGAATGCTTGGACGAGAAATAAGCCGTCGCACCTTTCCACCACACTTCGGGCACTGGGGGAGTGTTGAATCGTGTATTGATTGAAGCAACTCGAAAAATTCGTGGCATTTATTACACTCGTACTCGTAAATCGGCAACCGGTTTCACCTCAAGGTACAGTTCAATTCTTTCATGCATTTGTTTAGGTGCTGTAAGCGGAAGTCCTGCAATATCGAGCGAGAACGGCGTCATGTCAAGGTTTCTTGAAAGCGAAGAAGAGGGACTTGCCCTCTTCTTCGCTGATTTTGAATTCGTTTTTAGACGGTGGTGGTCGTCTTGTTTAAGGTCACGCCTTGGACGCCAGACAGTTGTTGATTCAAGTTGGCTGTTAAATCGGCCTGTGTGGTTACCCCAGGGATATACATGGTTCCTGGTCCTTGTTGTCCTGGCCCGTACAAGATTGGTCGCGTTATGCCTATAACGCCGGGACTGGTTGTAATCGGTTGCCACGGACGAGAAGGAGGAAGTGAGGCCACCGGGTTAATACCAGGTCTCGTAACTCCGACGGGAGGCATGGTTGGCCTAACAGGTCCGCCGCCAGGATAGCTTACTCCGACTGGAGGAACTGACGGCCCTGTCGCTACGGTTGTTGGCATTGGAGCGCCGATGGCGGGTCCCGTTGTCATTCCCGGGGGATTTACGACTGGATACTGAATCGGTTGAGACACGACGGTTCCAGGCGGATTCGAAGCGATTGGCGCGCTAACAGGTGCAGTTGGTTGTGCAACGGTTACCGCTGGGGCGCCATTCTCGGCTATCGTAATCGTGTAGCTTTGGCCGGGGGCAAGCGCCGGTAATCCACTAATTGTAATCCCACCGCCGGCTGACACCGTTGAACCGGCCGAACTTGCGGGGCTCGTCAAACCACTTGTTCCGGTTCCCAAAAAGCTGCTCATCCAGTTTTGCAAGCTCGAGCTCGAGTTACTTGCTCCAAAAAAGCCGGTACCGGACATGAGGGACTGAATAACCGGATCACTGGAGAGGGCGCTCGAGCTGTTGTTCCCCTGAGTCGAGGACGGAATTCCAAGGCTGCTCAATAAACCGTTGAGAGTACTATTGTCAGCGAGAGCTGGAGTGCTGCTATTTCCAAATATCGAGTTCAAGGCGTTGTTGGCGCTAGAGTTGGTTGCACTGGTGCTCGATGCATTTCCCGTTAATGCTGTAACCAATGCTTGGATTTCGCTACTCAGTTGGTTAAGTGCACTCAAAGAAGTAGGATCCAGACTGATAGAACTTGAATTCGCAGCACTGGCTGGAGAAGCTGAGCTCCCCTGATTCGATGCGACTTGATTCGTCGGAGAGGCTGCGCTTCCCTGATTCGATGCAACCTGATTCGTCGGAGAGGCCGCGCTTCCCTGATTTGCATAGATGGGGCCTCCTCCTAAATCGGTCATGAGGCTTTGAAAATCCGAACTCAAATTGCTGAAATCTGGGTTTGGGCTCTGTAAGTCAGCAATCATATCGGAGAATAATTTTCCCAAGTCACCGAAGAAGGTGCCACCTAGGCCAACAGGGCTCGGAGTCGGGCCAGGCGGAGTAACCGGAGTGGGCGGAACCGTCACACTGCCGTTTGGCATGGCAGCCAACTGAAAATCTGCGAGAGCTTGAGGATATTTTGACGAATCCCCAGAGGCTAGAGCCTGTTCAAGATTGGCGCTTGCTTGGTCAAAACTCATTGCATTCCCATCTGGGAGAACCGGATTTCCCAAGGCCGTATTCAGTTTCTCAAAAGCTGAGGCAAGTTTTTCAGGGGTATTATTGTTAACGGCATTCGTGACGTCTGCCATTGCGTTCAAGGCGTCTTTAGTAGAAACATTGCTTGGATTACTCTTAGGAGCGTCATCCGCGTCATTGTCGTTTTCTACCTCGTGGCCGTGACAGCAAGAGCACCCAGCTGAATGGCTTGCGCTTGCAGCCGAAGCGTTGGAACCGCTCGGATTCGCTGAATTGTTCGGATTCGCCGAATTATTTTGACTGTTGTCTGCATTAGCTGAAGTGTTTGGACTCGACTTGCTGGTATCTTGATTGGCTGCACTTCCCGCTGGGGCTGTGGCGGCTTGTGACAAATTACTCAAGAACGAACCATCCTTAATTCCACGATCGGCGAGTATCTGATCATCCCGCACAAGCATATCGTGATCTGCACTTGCTTGATCTGACAGCGTTTTGTTTTGCGCCTGCAGCGCACTGTTTTGCGTTTGCAACTGCTGGATTACCCCATCCTTCTGATTGTCGGCATTCCAGGCTTGGTGCAATGCCCCGATGATTGCTGAATTGTCGCTATGATGACTCATTTTTAAATCTCCTCCTTACTGAATGGTCTTCTACCACGATTATCACGTCAGACAAGCCCCTGGCCTAGAGCAAAAGAGTAAACATTCTGTAGCGAAGATAAACAAAGTTTAAATAAAGTGTTACCAAAGTATGTCCAAGTGGTTAAGGAGCGCGGTTTGTTTCCAGAATGTTGCCGCTGTGACGATGGTGTGAACTTGCATATTGGCTGGTGACGGCTGGTGAATTGGGCTATTTTAGCGGTATCCCGCAGTTTATCACATCCTTGTGACTGCGGGATGAATTTGTCCGTAAATTCAGGAATCCAGCGATTTGTCACATCCGTGTCCGCGGCCGATTACATCCTGTGGCCGCCGGAGGTCGTCATCCGTGACGCCACTGACCGCTGGATGATTTCAGCACTGCTCGGACATCGTGTCCTCGCAGTATCTCCGGTTTCCGTTAAGACGTCCTGTCACGGAAACCTACGACCTGAAATTAAGCAATCAACGCCCTTTCGGGCGTTGATTGCACTCATCAGTGTAAAGGCTATTTACTCTAGTTCTTACTTAAGGCATACTGGGTCGGTGTAGCCTGGGTGCTCGGAGTCGCTGACCCAGTGGGCGCGACTTGACTCCCGGGTGCGACTGTCGGAGCCCCACTGCCTGCGGCAGCTGTTCCGCCACTCGTCGGGTTACTTTGCCCTGGAGTTGCACTCGGATTCGCACCTTGCCCCTGAGCAGATGAACCCTGGCTTTGCATGTAATTTTGAAAATCCGTCATGAGCTGTGGCAGAATGCCTGACAAGGCACTTGCGTTTCCGGTCATCAAAGCAAACAGTGCTTTCATGATATCAGTTATGAGCTTCATGAGCGGACTGGAACTTGCGCCATCTTGTGGAGCCGGTGTTGCTTGTCCGTTGCCTGCTGCAGATGGAGCGCCACTTCCGCTGCCCGCGGACGCACTTCCCGCCGGAGCTGCCGATGAATTGGAAGCCGCCGCTCCGGAATCTGCCGGGGAAGCGGAGGGTGCCGCCGTGTTCGTTCCGGAATTACCGGCACTCGGATTGGAAGAAGCACCCGCAGCCTGACTCGCTGAGCCCGGCTGGCTAGACGCATCGCTCCCTTTTTGATCGGAAGCCAACCCTGCAACGTCGCTCAGGATCGCTCCAAGGTCCCCCACAAGCTTTTTTTGTGTGGGAGGGTCAGTGAGTTTATTTTGAGTGATGGCGTCTTTAGCGTCACTAACAAAGGAGTCGACATCTTTTTTCAATTTCTCAATCTTCGGATTTGGGTTGGCATTGGAATTCGCATTAGCATTCGCTGCACCGTTGGTGTTCGCAGAGTTCGAGGCCGCATTGGGGCTCGAGGCGTCTTTACTCACCGAGTTAGCCTGGACTGGGCTTGAAGCCGCTGGACTTCCAGCCTTCCCTGAACTCAAAACTGAATTGTCGTGGAGGGGACTCGAAGCTTGCGAACTCCCAGATTTTACTTGAGCTGAATTCGAAGCGGCTTTGGTACTCGAATTGAGCCCCGCTGCGTTTTGGTTGCCTCTGTGAGAAGTATCCGTTGCTACTTGGTGAGCTAAGCTTGCTGGATGTGAATTTGAGCTCACTGGATGGACATTCGAGCTTGGGTGGGATGCTGCATGACTGGAGCTTACTGGATGAGCCACATTCTTGTTAACCGCTGGGTGGCTAGCCACATCTTTTGCTGCAAGCGGGCTAAGCTTGGCATTGTCATGGTTTGGCAACTGACTCGATGAATGACTTGCTACCTGAGTTTTGCTTTGTTGTGGTGCTGGTGATTCCTTCGGCTTAGGTGGCGGCTGCACCTTCGGCACTGGATTCGCTTGATGATTCGCATTAGCTGACATATCACGTTTCCTCCTCAAGTATATCTGTTCACATAGATCATAGCACAGAAGAACGGATGGCTCCAAGCGTAATCAAGTAAACAATGTAAACAATAGATAGACAAGTTCTAAACAAACTGTAAAAACGAACAGGTGGTGTGCTCCTGGGGCTGCGATCGTTAGAAACTTGTTACCATTGTGACAATTAAGTGCATGTAATACGAAGTGAAGTAATGAGAGGTCGTCGCAATATTGAAACAATTTCTATGGGGAGCGAGCGGGGGTCCCTGAGGAAGCGGTATTGCGGTTCAAGCGCCACGGATGTGAATTCAGGACGAATTCATCCCGCGGTCACACGACGTGAAAAACCGCGGGGGCATGGGGAGCCTTTTGGCGGACTCCCGCTCGCGACTCTTAGAAATTGGGGAAGCTTGCAAAGAGCAAGAATACTTCTAATTCGAGGAAATGCCGGATGAGGTTGGGTAAAAAGCTTGGTTCATGACCAAGAGATGACGGGGAATTGTATTTTTTCCCACGAGGGTTTGCGTCGATGCTGAAAACATTGAGCCCTTGTTTGCGTCTCCTGGATGGGAATTCAAAATGCACGCATTAAGCCGGCTAAGCGCATGGGCCAACATCGCCAAGGCCCCTCGTACAATCAAGGGATCCACGGTCCCGTTCACGTTCAGCGCTGAAAAGAATGAAGCGTAAATCAGTCCATACGCTGTTCTGGCTTCCTGTTTAGCCTCTTGCCAAAAGTTGGTAGCCGAAAATTCGAGCTCATACTTTTGAACCGTCCTCTCGAATTCTTGGTTGGCCATGGCCAACAAGTGGCGAAAACGCTTCTCTTCAAAAGACCCTGAAATGTGCATGACCATTCCCCAGCCCAAAACAGAAACCATGGGAGAGAATGGGCCAGGGAATCGCTCCAAAAGGTACCATCCACGCGCTTCATTATAAGAAACTAACTCCTCACGCAGTGATTCGTGATCCTCGATGATTTGCTTGAACTCAAGTAAAGCTTTTTGGTTTTGGCTCTTATTCATGTCATGCAGTGTGCTTCCAAACAAATGCAAGGCTTCAATCATTTCTGTGCAAACAACGCCGAGCAAATGCAGAACTCTCGGAAATCGGTTTTGACTCCGCCAAGTTCGAAGCTGCTCCGTGATAAGCTGCAGCTCTGCTTTCACAGCCTTACTCAGGATCGAAAGGGCCTCATGGGCATCCACTTCAGGGAGTCGGTTCTCTTGGACTTCCTCCATGATGTACTTGACCGTTCGATAGCAGTGCCAGTGGGGAGAAATCAAGTGGCGCTTATAAAGTGGAGGCACCAGGTTTTCAAAGGAAACGTGATTGTCCTTCCCATGGTTGGTTTCGGACGTGAGCTTGCTGTACCGATAAAGGAGTGACCGGACATCCCCAAAGTTCTTCACGTTTAGCCTCCTAGAATCATCATACACGATCCGGATGCATAGAAACAAGATCAGAAATGTTAAAAGATTGTAGCCGTTTTGTTATACTTGCCCGGTTTGGAATCCTTTATTCGTGAATTCAGGATGAATTCATCCAGCGGTCGCACGATGCGATAAACCGCTGGATTCCTTTTCACCCTTGGCCCTGTAGGGGTCGCGAGTGCGGATAACCACCCACCGAGTGTTTATTGAAAGTGTCAGCCCCTGAATAGTTACTCTTTACTTGGAGGAGCAGGGTTCGCAATTTGAATCCTGATCTTCACATGAGGACGAAATGGGCTCATTCTCGGAAAAAGCCTTTTCTTGTTCGATCTTCACCGTTGTTCCTCGCTGGATGGTGATAAGCGCTACACTAAGCAAGATCGCGAATCCGGCCAACATCATGGGAGCCGTAATTGTCTCTCCATTATAGTGCCACCCAAGAAATGCGGCAACCAACGGATTCACATAAGCATAGCTCGTGGCCAATGATGACGAAACCCGACTCAAAAGGAACATGAAAATGCAATATCCGACAAGAGAGCCGAAAACCGTCAAATAAACCAAAGCCCACCATGAGCCCTCGCTCGGGTTTCTTGGGACGTGTTCTCCGAATACAAAACTTAACAAAAGAAGAAGTCCGCCCCCAGTCAACATTTGCGCAGCGCTTGACATCAGCCCTCTTGGGAGGGTCAGCTGTTGTGTTAACACCGCGCCGAGTCCCCAACTTGCTGCAGCAACAAGGGCGATGCTGGCTCCCAATGGAGCAGACCACAGGTTTCCTTTAAAGCTCAGTGCGGCCACCCCAAGAAAGCCGACACCCAATCCAATCCATTCCACCCGAGATGGCTTACGGCCAAACCAGCTGGAGAAAAGAGCAGCCCACAAGGGGACGGTTCCGATGATGAGGGCAGTCAAGCCGGTGGGAATCCATTTTTCGGCCAGCGTAACCCCGCCGTTTCCACCCACCAAGAGCAAGCCACCCACGAGCGTCGAATTCAGCCATTCTTTCTTGCTCGGGATCGCGAACCGTTGAAATCGCAAGAAAAGAAAAAGAACTCCTCCGGCCAGAACATATCGAATGGCAGCCAACAAGAAGGGGGGATAGCTGTCGAGCCCGATTCGAATCGCAAGATAAGTCGATCCCCAAACAAGATAAAGAGAGATTAAGGAGAAGACGATCCAATGGCTCTTGACCGAGCGAACTTCGCTTCTTGGTAACACGTTCAACTTTCCTTTCTTAATGCATCGGCATCCAAGGGAAGCCTTGCAGTTTCCTTCTTCGTGCTTAAGACAATCGTGGTTTTTGTCGATCGCAATAAAGAAATTTTTCCAAATCGCGATCGCAACAGCTCCCACAAGGCGTCGGTGCTGGCCGTGCGTACTTTGACCAGATAACAATCTTCACCCGCGATGTGGTGCACTTCCTGAACTTCAGGAATCTTTCCCAATTGTGCCGCAATTTTCATTTCGCCGCATTTCTCCTCGGCTTTCACATACACAAAAGCAACAAGACTCATGCCGATTTTCTTCGGATCAAGCCTGGCTTCATAGCCTTGGATGATCCCATCGGTTTCAAGCCTTCGAATCCGTTCAAAAATAGCCGATGGCGCCATCCCTACCTTCCGCGCAATCTCCGCGTTGGAAGTCCGAGCATTGTCCTGAAGTATATTCAGTATTTTTAAGTCAATAGCGTCGATCATTCTCTATTATTGATATATTTTAGATGAATCGTCTGATTTCCTCCTGACAATTGAAGCAAATTAAGGGAAGAGGGAAACAAAGTCGCAAGGAAGAAACGATAAACCTAAGCGTGGGGACACTTTGCAGTGTCTCCGAAGGAGGAATGCGATGGCGGTACAAGTTGAAGAACGACAAAAAGAAGAGACGACGTTAAAGCAGAAAAATGGGGTAAGCGCGCAGTTGCAGGTTGGACTGTCTGCTCCAGAGTGGCGCATGCAAGGGGTTACCCCTGAAGGAACAATTCAGGAATTTTCCTTGAAGGGACTCCGGGGCAAGTGGGTTGTTCTTTTTTCATACCCGCTTGATTTCACTCCGGTCTGCGAAACCGAAGTGGATGGCTTCAAGAACCTGCACCAAGAATTCAAGAAACTCAATGCCGAAGTTTTTGCCATGAGCGTGGATAGTGTTTTCACCCATAAAGCATGGATTGAAGCCAAACACGCTGGGAAAATTCCCTACCCGATCCTTTCTGACTTAACCAAAGAAGTCAGCCGAACTTATGGGATCTTGATTAACGAGAAAGGCTTTTCTCTTCGTGGCACTTTCATCATCGATCCCGAAGGAATCCTACAGTGGCAAGTGGTTCATTCCACCGGCGTTGGACGAAGCACTCAAGAAGTGGTCCGAGTTCTTCAAGCCCTTCAATCCGGCGGGCTGTGCGGCGTAGACTGGAAGCCTGGCCAGAAACATTTGACCCCCCCCTAAACCCGAGTGTCATTCCGAGGCCGAAGGCTGAGGAATCTATTTTGAATTTGCGATTGAAGACGAGCGTTAGGGCTCGTCTTCTCCTTTTTGCAATAACACGATAACAGCACATCTTTCCCGTTCTGGGCAAAGGAAATTCCTTGAAAAAGGAAGAAATTTAAGGAAAGCACTTATCCATCTCTAAAACGACAAGGAGCAACACCAATGCCGTATGCCTCGAAACGATCACTCAGCTCAGATAACGAGATTAAGTGGGGCATGGTTATTCTCACGGCAGTTCTCACCTTTGCAGGTTCTATCTTTTTAGGGCGTTGGTTTGGTAATAAGTTGCTGGAATCGAGGACCGGGATCAAAGCTCCTCCCCCTGCGGTGGTGTACACCCCACCGAATCCCCCCCTCAATGACGTTATGCAATCATCCACCCTGTCACCTGAGAGGCAAAACATTGCGTCTCCTCCATTGGTTGTTCCTCCGCCCGCCATGGGACAAACGGGACAATCGGAACCAACGCAGTCGACCGAAACACAAAAAAGCCAAGAGGCTACCCAATCCAACGGACAAGAAGACAAGCCTGTCACCGCAGCAAGTCCAGCCGAAACCGCAAAGAACAAAACCACGGCGGTCGTTCCTTTTAAGGGAAGTGTAAAATTCCGAATCCAAGCCGGCTTGTTTGCGAGCTCAGAGAACGCCAAAGATTTGTTGAGTCATCTCCAAACCGAAGGGTATGGGAGCGGGCTCGAGATGATCTCACACCCTGAAGGGGCTTATTATCGAGTTTGGGTGGGTCCTTATGACTCGAAGGAAGAAGCACAGTCGATTGCCCAAGAGCTGAGTGGAAAAGGTTACCAAGCCTTTGTCTTAGGTGATGAAAATACACACTGACGAAGCCTCTCCTCGTCACTCATTTCTCATTTCCCGTACGCACTGATGATTTATCCCTGGACCATCGCTCTTCTTATTCTAACTGGTTCCCTTGTCTTTGGCTACGTTTTGAAGCAGACGAGTCTTCCCATTTTATCAAGCCTGCTTAGGCGCTTCAACGTGGAAACTAAGCCCGGAGAGAGTTTAGCCCTTTCACGCTATCTGGTTTTATGGATGGCTTGCCTTGGGGTGGAACTCCTTCCCTTTTTTGTTGCCATCCCTCCCGAGCACTGGGTGAAGATCCACAAGACACTCGACTGCATTCTGATTTTTTCTGTGGGGCTTGCCTTGGCCGATTTTCTCATTGTTCTCCTGCGCGAAAAAATGGGAAGAGGTCCAATCGACCTGCCTGCCACCACACTCACCGTCAATCTGGTTCGCATCTTGGTGATGATCATCGCCATCCTCATGGTTTTCTCTATTCTTGGCATTGCCATAGCTCCACTTCTCACCGCGTTAGGCATTGGTTCATTGGCGGTTGCTTTGGGACTTCAAGACACGTTATCGAATCTTTTTGCTGGAATCTATATTTTGACCAGCCGGATCATCCAGATTGGCGACTACATCAAACTCGAAACCGGCCAAGAAGGCTTTGTTGTAGATGTGGGTTTACGAACCATTCACTTGAAAACACTCTCCAGCATGATGATTTATGTCCCCACAGCCAAGGCTTCCCAAAGTGTCCTGACAAACCTTGCCCACCCCACACCCGATTTTTCCACTCCGGTTGAAGTGCATGTTGACTATGGAAACGATCTCGAAAAGGTCGAACAAGTGACGCTTGAAACCGCGAAAGATGTCATGGAAAAAATGAATGCGCCTCCCGATCAGCAGCCCGCGACAGTTCGCTTTCATTCGTTCGGAGACTCTGGCATCGAGTTTACCGTTTATTTGCGAGCCCCAGAAATTAATCTTCGACTTCTTCTGGTCCATGAATTCATTAAGGCACTTACCAAGAATTACCGCGACGCAGGCATTCGGTTCTCACTCCCCCAGCGCGTGGTCCACATGAGTCAGATATAAATGATAGAAACACTTGAGACCCTAGCAGAAAAAATCAAGGGTTGCACCAAGTGCGAATTATCCCACACCCGTACCCGCGCGGTTCCGGGTGTGGGGAATCCACATGCGAAGCTGGTTATCATCGGGGAAGCACCTGGAAGAGACGAAGATTTGCAAGGAGAACCGTTTGTTGGAGCCGCAGGTCAACTCCTCACGAAAATTCTAGCCGCCATTGGTTTTGACCGGGATGATGTTTTTATTACCAATATTCTGAAATGTCGTCCACCCAACAATCGAAATCCATTACCTCACGAGATTGAGTGTTGCGAACCTTACCTGCATGCCCAACTTCGCGCGCTGCGTCCCGATCTCGTATGTGCCCTGGGAACCTTCGCTGCCCAAACCCTGCTCCGAACCGATGAGAAAATTTCCAAACTTCGCGGAAGGTTTCACCAGTACCAAGAAGTCCCACTTCTTGCCACCTTTCATCCCGCGTATCTTCTTCGGAACCCGAACATGAAGCGCCTGGTGTGGGAAGACATGCAAATGCTTCGCGCAAGGTACGATGAACTTCTTCTGACTTGACCAATTGTTCATGATTTGTTAACACTCATGGTGAGTTATCCACTAGCGCTTTGAACTTGATTATGATAATGATTATATCAAATGAAGATCGCAAGGGTAGCTGTCCTGACAGCGTCTATCGTTTTCCCTCCGCTCTTGGCTCAACCAAGTTTGGCAGGCGACACTTCCGCGACGCAAACCCAACAGAAAAAAGTCTTAACTGAAGAAGAACAAAAAGATCAAATCATTCAGGGGATGGTAGTACCAACGTTGAATGGCCCGCCTCCAGCTGACGCCACGAAGAAGCTGTGCCAGGAACTGTCGATTCTTCCGATGCACATATTTAAGACTCTTCAATTCCACAGAACTAGAATCATCATCATAAGAGGTGGGTTATCTTCTCCAGAGAGTCTGTTGGACAGCGGAGTTTTCCGTGAAGTTCCTCCCGACACCCTTCCCGGCTATTACAATTACCGACAACCTAAGACAGGAATAATGCTTCGCATACACCCGGTGGATCATCAAATTCTGCAAGATTGGCAAAACCCGGCAAAACAGATAAAAGCGGCCTACATCCCTCATTATAGAACCATGTTTATTCGCGAGGAATCGATAGGGAATGCCCATCCGATCGCGATCCACGAGGTGGCTCATCCTCTGCTTCATGCGCTCCGAGAATCGGCGCCACAATATGCTCAATGGTTTGAAAGGAAGCTTATGAGAGCTCACCCAACCACAGTGCACTACTTCCTAAGTGCTCCCTTTCGTGATCTGTTTTACAAAGACGAATTCGTTGCTGAATATGTGGCGGCTTGGGTAAAGCCAGAAAGAGAAGCGGAATTGCGATCACTCAATCCAGAGTGGTATGGTGCCGTGAAACATCTGATCACAACTCCCCACTTCATTTTCCCCGAAGACGCAAAGAAAACGGCTAGCCCCTCGGCGCCCGCATCTCAACAGCGTCCTCAACTGGCAGGCGTTTCAGCCCAACCCCCTCGAAAGCAACCGTGACTTCACCATTGTTCCGCTGAATCACAACCCCTTTCCCCCATTCACCATGATGAAGACGATCCCCAGGGCGTAAGCTTAATCCAGCCGCACTCCCTTCCCACGAAATGCGACCCCCGGCCTCGCGTTGGCTTTTAAACGAAACCAATTCACCGGGAATTTCCTCGAGAAATCGGGAAGGTTCTCCGAAGTTTGTCATTCCATAAAGCGTTCGCTCATAAGCTCGCACCAGGTGCAGCTTTTCCATCGCTCGAGTGACCCCCACGTAACAAAGGCGACGCTCTTCTTCAACCTCACCCTCTTCCAGGAGCGAGCGACTGTGAGGGAACACCCCTTCTTCCATGCCGATCATGAACACAACGGGGAACTCAAGTCCTTTAGCGGCATGAAGGGTCATGAGGGTAACCGATTCATTCCCTTCTTTCAGGGAGTCTGTATCGCTCAAGAGCGAAACATGAAAAAGAAAAGCCTCAAGGGAGTTTTCATCCGCATTTTTTTCAAAATCGTGCGTGACACTCAAGAGCTCCTGGCAGTTTTCAAGACGGCTCGCGGCTTCAGCGTCCCCTTCCTCTTCCAAAGCCTCAAGATAACCCGACTTACTCATCACACTTTTCACCAACGAGGTAATCCCCGATGTTTTCTTAAGCTCGATCAGTTCCACCAACAGCTGCACAAAGCTTCCCAGGGTTTGCGAAGCCTTCCCCCTCAGCTCTGGAACCTCGTCCAAATGCATCAAGGAATAAAAGAGACTTTCCCCTTTTCCCGCAGCGAAGTCTTCCAATTTCTTTAAGGTGGCTTTTCCAAGACCTCGCGGGGGGGCATTCAAGATGCGGCGTATGCTTAAGGTATCATAAGGATTAACCAAAACTTTTAGGTAAGCCAGAATGTCTTTAATCTCTTTTCGATCATAAAATCGGACCCCGCCCACCAAATGATAAGGAATTCCGCGCTGAAGTAGCACTTCTTCCAAGGCACGAGACTGAGCATTGGTGCGATACAAAATCACGAAGTCCTTGGGGGAACGACCATCCTGACGAATGCTTTTTTGAATTTCTTCGAAAACGAAACGAGCTTCTTCTCTTTCATTCAATGCTTCATACAAAGCAATTTTTTCCCCAGACTGGTTTTCGGTCCAAAGTTTCTTCGGTTTTCTTCGCTGATTCCTAGCCGAAATGGCATTGGCTGCATCGAGAATGGTTCCTGTTGAGCGATAGTTTTGTTCAAGCCGGATAACTTTGGCATCGGGAAAGTCTTCTTCAAAACGAAGTATCAACCCGACGTCAGCTCCACGAAAGCTGTAAATGCTTTGGTCGTCATCCCCCACCACGCACAGGTTGCGATGGCGGTCAGAGACAAGCTTAACCAACCGATATTGGCTAAAGTTGACATCTTGATATTCATCCACAAGAACATAGCGATAAAGGTCTTCATAACGAGAACGAACCTCCGCGTGTTCTTCAAACAAGCGCATTGTTTCTAAAAGGAGATCATCAAAATCAAACCCGTGAAATTCTCGAAGCTTGTTTTGATAATGTTTGTATATCCCAAGCACCATCTCTTCAAAATAGCCACTCCCAAATCGGCTTAAGTTGGCCTTTCGGTTCTTAGCGGCAGAAATGGCACTTAAGATAGCACGTGGGTGATGCCGAGTGGAATCCAACTCCAACTCCTTTAAAATCTCACGAATCAGAGACATCTGATCCGATTCATCAAAGATGCTAAAGTCATTATCGAGACCAAGATGATGAGCTTCCTTACGGAGAATTCGAACACAAATCGAATGGAAGGTTCCCATCGCTAATCCAGTTGATCGGTGGTGCAAGAGTTTGGCGACCCTTTCCTTCATTTCTTGAGCCGCTTTGTTTGTGAATGTTACTGCAAGAATGTTTTGGGGAAGAATTCCTTCATGGAGGAGATGCGCAATCCGATACGTGAGGGTACGAGTTTTTCCGCTTCCTGCGCCAGCAAGAATGAGTAAAGGACCTTCAAGGCAGGCAGCCGCTTCACGCTGGCGCGGATTAAGCTCAGCCAGCTTTTCAAACAACCGATTAGTCCCTCAGATGGAGAGCGGCTTTAAAACCAGAAACAACGCTGTCTTTAATCGTATCTTTTGCTTCATCTCCGAGGTTTTGATAAAGAAAATACAAACCAAGTGAGGTAACGGCCCCCAAGGTGGCTATCCCGAAAATCTTTTCCACGCTGAAAGCGTCGCACCCCTGTTCTTCTTCTTCAAGCGTCTGTTCTTCGTTACGCATCTTCTTTGCCCCCTAAATGAATTTTTTCCACCTTTACTCGAGTGTAATCTTGGCGATGTCCGATGGTTTTTCGATACCGCTTCTTCGGCTTGTATCTAAACACTCGAATCTTGGGTCCTTGTTCGTGGTCGACAAGAACTCCTTCAACTTTGGCCCCTTTGACATACGGTTTGCCGATATGGGATTTCCCTGGCCCATCCTGGATGAGGAGCACCTTGTTTAAGGTGATCTTTTTCCCTGGCTTACCATCCTGAAAGTCAATGAGGATTTCTTTCCCTTCTTCAACGCGAACTTGTTTTCCACTGGCTTCGACAACGGCATACATGGCTTAAATGGATCCTCCTGTTTATGGGGACACTTCCTAACTTGGTCATAGCTAGGATGGAACTGTCTCCTACGGATTGCTGCGCTTTGAACGTTATGTTTTGCTCTGATTTCGCTTCTTTTTTGTGAATTCCTCGTAATGGGCCTCTCCCACGATGGTAAACACCCTGATGGGGACACTTCCCACTGGGTCATGGCGAGGACGGAAGTGTCCCTTCACAAGATGAAAATCTCCGAGGCTATCTGGATGAGGCGGGTTTGAAATGCTATTCTTTGAACAGCGGCTAGTTTTTCTTGATACTTTTCAAGCGTCGGCTTTAGGGTCGTCGGTTGGGATTGGTTAAACCAGCCGGACTTTCCTTGAAGCTTTCCCTTCTCAAATTCAAAGCCTGATGGAGGCGGGGTGGGAAGTGCTAGGAAAAACACCCCGTTCGCCATCACCGTTTCTAAGAGCGCCGTCGTGTTCGCTTCCAGCTTCTCCTTCAAGCGCCCCGATTCAGTTTGCAGCGAATTCTTCCTCCCCGTCCGGACGCACCTAAGAAAGTTGCCAAGCATGGCATTATAGTCATCCTGCAATTTACCCGCTAACCCTTTATCAAACTGAGGGAATAAGGGAACCCGCGTTGTTATGAGAGCAATCGGAGCCGCCGGGTGAGCCAGTTCTCTTCCACCAACAATCGCCTGCTCGATGGATTTGGAAATGAGATGAGTTTGTTTCGGAATTTCTCTGATTGCAACAACTTCATTGATGAACACTCTCTGCATTCCTCTTAAGGCCGCAAGTTCATTGTCTATAAGCTCGCGACCGACCCGTTCGCGCTTTCGATCGAATCGATCAAGGTGTTCATTCAGCTTTCCCTCTCCCTCTTCCATGAGTTGTCGGGGGTGTGTTTGGACAAGGCCTAAGGAAATGGCGTCATGCAGCGAGATTGATGTTACTGCGCCTGAAGCGATAACCATAGATACGGATCTCCTTAACTTTTGAACTCTCACACAGAAGTTGATTCTAACACAAAAAGCAGGATGAATGCAAGGGGGGGCTTGTTTCCAAATTGTTAAACTGCCGTAAGTCGGGATAGAACACTCGAAAGCACACTCCGATAGTGCTATCTTGTCAAAGACCGACCGGGAGGGGTCCGACGCGGTGAGTATTGCGAAACATTAAAAAGAACACGATGTTCGATATCGCAATCCGAACTCAAAAAGTTCATGGATGGACTTTTTGAAAAAGCGAGGACCCCCTCCCGCTCGGTCACACGACAAGAATAACCAAATCGGAGTGTGCTTCCAATGCCTTGCATCCCGACTTACGGCTACTGGGTTAATGCAGAGGGATGGCGTAGAGGTAGCCATCCAGGGAGCCGATCCAGATTTTCCCCCCCACGATGACTGGAGTACTAAAATTAAAACCGCGAGAGACTCGGAGCGCTACTCTTGTTTCGTGAGTCTTTCCATCGAGAATAAAAAATCGTCCATCCACCCCCACCAACAAAATCGCTTCTCCTTGAGCGATGGGGGAAGCGCTGTAAAAAGCGGTGTCGAGTTTCTTTTGCCAGCTGATTTCCCCCTTGTCCCGATCAACGGCGACAAGATGCCCACTCTCACTTGGAAAAAGAATCTCGTTTGAAAGCAAAAGCGGAGAGGCAAACCCGTCCGCAATTTCAAGGGTCCATTTTTCTTCTCCCGTTTTCTCATCAAAGGCATAGGCGTGATGATCCTTTCCAATGACATGGACCACTCCATCAGCCACAAGGGGACGAGCCAGCGCAGGGGAGTAATAAATGGCCTTCCCAATATTCTTTTTCCAAATCACATGGCCATCTTCCGCATCCAGTGCATAAAAAGTGTGATCCCATGCCCCCACAAAAACTTTCCCTTGGTCGGCAACCGCTTGCATCTCGGTAAAGTTTCCCAAAGCGGTTTCCCATTTTTCTTTTCCAGTTTCGGTATCGATCGCATAAAAGTTCTTATCTCCATTCCCGACAAACAGTGTCTTTCCAAAAACGTAAGGGGGTGCGGCAAAGGGAAAATCTCTTTTAAACTTCCAAAGCGTGTTGCCCGATTTTGAACCGAGCGCATACAAGCTCCCCCCTTTGGTTCCCACAAAGACCTTGTCGTGATCCGCACAGGGAGCAGCCAAGACATTTCCATCCAACGATCGCTTCCATCGAATCTCACCTGTTTTGCCGAGCGCAAAAACATTTCCATCGAGCGTCCCAAGAAAAACATCTTTCCCGTCACTTGCCAATCCTGCATAAATTTCTCCAAGAGGAATGGCCTTTATCTTGTCTGGAGAAAAAACCCAAGTTTGATCCTCGGGAGGAGATTCACTCGAAGAATAAAGTCTGAGCAGATGCCAGCCTGCTTGCCCCAGCTTAACAGACACCTCTCCAGTCCCCGCTTTCTTTGGGAGTGAGATTGGCGATTCGTGATCAACCTGAAGGGATGGGGCTAAGGCGTTTCCCAAGGCATAGCGCACGTGAAAAATATTTTTGACTCGAGCATTGAGCTTTGGAGACAAAATGCGGGAAGTCGATGGTTTCGGATGAAGAGCAAATTCAAACCATGATTGAAGAACCGGCTGTCCAATCGCTTTCTCAAACAATTCCACCCGGTCTCCTGATTTCTTGAAAAGGAGATAATTCCCATGGTAAAGGGCATCGTTTTCAATGAAGGGGATCCC
This sequence comes from Candidatus Melainabacteria bacterium, assembly GCA_013286945.1. Classification (GTDB taxonomy): domain Bacteria; phylum Vulcanimicrobiota; class JABDET01; order JABDET01; family JABDET01; genus JABDET01. The sequence goes on along the minus strand of JABDET010000005.1, from coordinate 12,086 downwards.
ACGAAATTGAATCCTTTCTAGCTTATGGCCATGGCCATTAAAGAAGGCCGGAACATTATAGCCTTGAAAAAGGCTGACCACATCCGTGCCGTCATCCACACTCATTCCACGCCATTGGAATGGGTGATGCGAAAAAACAAGAATGGGAGTATCTCTCGGAACATCTTTTAAATCACTCTGAATCCAGCGGATCTCTTTTCGATCAACATGGCCTTGGGTTTGATGCTCCAAGGTCGAATCAAGAAACATCCAATGGATTCCTCGAAAATCCTTGCTGTAATAACGGGGATCAATGGACCGAGCAAAGGCTTTCTTCCCTTCAGGACTCCATCGCGTGTCATGGTTTCCAATAACACTGTACGACTCTTCAAAGATGGGGTCGATCCCTTTCTTGTACAATTCAAAAAGTTGCGGATCTCCAATTTCGGTCACATCACCATTGTTGATTACGATTCTTGGCTTAAAAGGAAGTGTTGAGACATCTTTCAGAAACGCTTGGAAAGCCTCATTTGATTTCTTAAATCCAAGGTGACTGTCTGCGATGAGAACGACCCAGAGGGGATTCTCTGCAACGGACTCTTCCCCCAAAGCCGTCGATGAGCTGAGAGGCCAGAAGAGAACCCCAGCTAAGAAGAAGGTGAGAAGAACGAAATAAATTTTTTTCAATTAGATGATGTGAATCGCTGATTGATCATGGGCCACCACGCGATTCCGTCCTAATCGTTTCGCTTCATAAAGAGCCAAGTCCGCTCGTTCGACCAGCTCTTCATCGGTATCCGCATCGGTCGGATAAGAAGCCAACCCCGCGGAAATGGTGATGCGGATATTTTCTTTCAAAAACCGCGTCTTATCGATCATTTTTCGGATCCGCTCAGCCACGTGATATCCCCCTTCCGTATCGGTTTCTGGAAGAAGAACGGCAAATTCCTCTCCACCATAGCGACACGGAATATCCACGTATTCTCGGGTGCATTTTCGAACGATGGCTCCCACGTCAGCCAAGACCTTATCACCTGAGGGGTGGCCATAAGTGTCGTTGACAAGCTTAAAAAGATCCAAGTCGAGCATGAGTAACGTGAGCGGTTGAGTGTATCGGCTGGCACGCTTAATCTCTTCTCGCATGCGCTGACGGAAATAACGGACAACGAAAAGCTTGGTTGTCCCATCCAAAATAGCCAGCTCGTAAAGATGAGCATTCATGATCGCATTGGCTGAAAGTGAAACCAACGTGCTTAAGAGCTCCAAATCGTTTTCGGTGAAGACCCCTCCGTCCAGACGTCTGCCAAGCACGATCAAACCAATGAATCGGAGTTGATGGAAGATGGGAATCAGGAAGTATGGGTTAGCTTGAGTTAAGTTCCGAAGATCGGGAAACGATCGGCTAAAAGGCATTTCCGGAATAAGCTCATCAAAGGAGAACGGCTCCATTTTACCTTTGGCCCAGTCCACCATCCCCTCTGCTAAATGGAGCGAAGATGGAATAGTCTTTGCATCAATCCCCTTGCTTTTTCGAAGCTCCAACGCGTCTTGTTCTTCGCTCATCAGGTAAAAGAGTCCCCACGCCGTGTTCATCACTTCTGTGGTCATGTCAAGGGAAAGTTCAAGAAGCTCCTCCACTTCAAGGACAGCGCTCAACGCGCGACTGGCTTGATAGAGGATAAAGAGATTGTAAGTTTTTCGATCTTGTTCCGGGTCTGGGATATTGCCGCTAATCGACTTCGGAAGTTCTCCTGGTGTGGCTTGCAGGGAGAACGGTTCGCCTTCCATTTTCTTTGGGTGTTCCATCTCTAGACACCTTAGTTCGAGCGCTCCCCACGCTTCCCTGCTGGCTGAAGCAAATGCAAGATAACGCAAAAGCCTACCCAGTGGTTAGGCTTTGGTGGAGTGTTTAAGACAATTATTTTAGTGTCAGCTTCTACTGCTGTTTGCCGCTTGAAGCGCTTTCCATGCCTGGTCTATTCTTTGGGCAGCTCTGGTTCCCCGATCGTCTCTTGAGTCGTGAATGTCAGTTATTTGGGCAAAAACACCTCTTGACGGAGCTTTACCGTCTCTTACCTGGCGAGTCGCCTCTCTGATCATGGCTAAAGCGTTGCTTGTACTAATTTCCGTGGTTGCATTGATTGGCATATTTTTGTTCGCTCCTTATTTCAGTTCTATGCTTCTAGATCGCTGTACCGAACTGATAACCGTTGTTACCTTGAAGGGCATTCGTTCCGACCGATTCAAGCGATCGCTCAGGAAGATTCTTAGCTTTTTTGACTAGATTGTCCAAGGAACTAAACAGCGCTTGCTTCGCTGGCCCATCTTGCATCCCCAAGGCGCCAACAAAACCGCGCAATGTCTCGACCGCATCTAAAGCTTCACTCTTAGTGATTTCCCGACCCTTAATGGCCTCGCGAAGAGCGCCCAGTTGTCCATGAAACTCACCTTCGGATTGAGGGGCGACAACTCTAAACGATGGTTTTCCTGAATTAACAGAAGAGCTCGCCGAGGATTGAGCAGCCTCACATAGTTCTAAATCTCTTCGGAGAAAGGTGAGTGAGCGTTGAACTTCGTCAGGAAAACTTCTTCCTTCTGGAGCCATACGTGAAACCTGATCTCGTATTCCAGCAACGAATTCAGGAGTGGTAAGACCTCGGGTGATCGCTGTTCTCAACTCTTGACGGAGTTGGGGAATTTTACGAATTGGATCGACAATCGGCATTGTTGATTTAGCTCCTTATCCTGAAATCTTATAAATCTAATATAGCATTTTCGCTAAGCCTTGTCCAGATTGATTTCGTTAACGTTTCTTTAACTTTTCACCACCTTGTGGGGCTGTCATTGAAACCTTGAAACAAAATTGAGTTCAAGATTTTCTATTTTTAGGAAACCTCCTTCTTGCATGAATTTCGACCCCTTAAGGCGAATTCTAAAGCAATCACCAGCTAAGAACCCAACAGAAGAAACAATCCCTCGAGCTAAAACGAATTAGCGTGACAGAAAATTAACATGTTAGCAATATCTGGTTCTTGACTCTTGCAGTCAATCGGATTATCCTAGTACTCAGCGATGAATCAAACGCCAAAGTTCCCATGAATACGATTCCACGATTTGATGTGATGAGACTTATCGAATCCATGCGCCCAGATTACATGGATACCCCGGATGGTGGAGAGTTGTTTTGGAGAGCCGTCGACACAATTGAAAGGCTTCCACCTCACTTAGATAACGTTTCGAAAATGTTCGAGCGCACCAATGGCGAGCTGACGAGAATCAATCGGCAATCACGACGGCTTGATATGGAAGGTTTGTTGTTATCCCCCTTGCTGGCTGTCGGCGTGTCCGTAATGGCCTCAAATACACTAACCGGGTCAGTCTTGGGAATTATGAGTCTCGTGATCAGCCATTTTGCTTCCACAGGGCTAACAAAGAAAGCTGATGCCGTTCGCTTGGCTAACGAGATGCTGGGGACCATTCGAAATGAAGAGGATCCAAAAGCATTGACCTCTTTTTTTGCAATCATTGATTCTTGAGGTTTCTGCAGGGAAAGGCCAGGGTTGCCGTGAAGCTGAAATGTCAAAAAGGAGCCGTTGCATGAGAGAAGTCCTGAGATTCGTGGGCAACACGTACCCGTTAGCCAATCCATATTCTAGAAGAAGTCAGCCATCTATACAACAAGAAAGTCCATTACCACGGCCAGCCCTAGAAGTGCAGCTGCTAAACGCCGGGTGGCAAGAGCACGCCCACATTGATTTGAGCAAGAGCTACGCCAGAAAAGCCAATTGGGCTGCCGGGTTGGGGTTTGTCGGAGCTGGCCTCGGTCTTGTTGCAGCGGTTTCGTCCTACGTCCATCCTTTGATTGCTTTGGCTGGAGGTGTTGGCACAATGATCCTTGGAGTTTGTGTTCACAACAGTCTGAGTCAGCTTTCAAAGGAGCATGAACGCAGAGCAGATCAGTGTTTTGGCACACAATGGTCGGCAGTGGAAGGGTTAAACCGGTTAAAGCAAAAAGATTCCTGAGTCATCCAAGCTGGACCAGATCTATTCTAGCGCTTCCACTCTCTTGGCCAACAACCCATGGATAAACGAATATAAGCAAATGAAGACTGTAGACGCATTAATTTCCGAAAGAAATCCATGAAGAAGGATTGCGCCACCTGGAAGAATGTCCGCTCGTTCGGGTTCCATTCCAGCAAGTTTTTTTCGTTCAGCAAGCGACAGATGAAAAAGAACATCGATCTCGCTTTTTATCCAGCTCTGTTCAAGGGATAACCCCTGGACTTTTTCGAAGAAACTTGGCTCTTCTGGAGCAATCCCCACTTTCAATGCTCCAAGCGTCGCAACGGTCCCGCCAAGTGCCACGACACGTGCCCTCTGTTCGCCGGTCTCTCCGAGACGTTGTAAAGCCAAGAGCTTTTTTACTTCTTCTTCTGCCTTGGTTCGATCGACCTCAGGAGGATCATGGAGAAGATACTTTTCGGTAAAATTCACCGCGCCGAACGGAACGCTTCGAATGTATTCTCCCTCTCCGTTAATCACTCGAACGATTTGGGTCGATCCTCCACCCATGTCAACCACCCAAAAATTTTCCGTTCCGATCGCCAAGAGCTTCACCGATTCCACGGCCATCATGGCTTCTTCTTCCTCGGTTAGGATCCAGATGGGAAGGTCGAGCTTTGCAACGCTCGAGAGAACTTCATCCGTGTTGGTTGCCAATCGCGCCCATGCCGTGGCATAGGCCTCAACAAGCTTGACCCCGTAGCTGTTCGCCTTTGCTTTCAAGCGTCTTAAGCCATCGATGGTTCTCTCGATCGCTTCAGGACTCAGTTCGTTGCGCTGGCTTAATCCTTCCCCAAGCCGAGTGGCTAAAACTTCATGATAAAGAAATCGGGGAACCCCGTTTTCACCAGGTTCCCCGATTATAAGTCTTAGTGTATTGGTTCCTACATCAATTAAGCCGACCCGAGACATTAAGATCCTTCGCTTCGCTCAGGATAATACAATCTGCATTGCATGCGGATTGTATTACTTTACGTTGACCACCTCGCGAGGAAGCACACCCTTCGAATTGCCTGACGACGCTTCAGCTGATTCTTCCACAATCGAACCTCGATTGGAGAACCAAACCGAAAACGCAAGTGCCGCGAGTGAAACGAACACGATTCCCCAGCGAATAACCGGGGTCATGTTCGGTAGCGCCAAAGCGGTCACCGCTGGCGCAATCAAAATCGCCACAAGATTTCCTACTTTAATAAGCGGGTTAATGGCTGGACCCGCGGTGTCTTTCAACGGATCGCCCACCGTATCACCCACAACGGCCGCCTTGTGCTGTTCAGTTCCTTTTCCACCAAAAAGACCTTCCTCGATTTTTTTCTTCGCATTATCCCAGATGGCTCCGGCATTTGACATGAAAACAGCCATGAGCTGTCCACTTAAAATAGTACCGGCAAGATAACCGCCAAGGGCTTCAGCACCAAGTCCGAACCCAACGACAAGCGGAGTGCAAACCGCGAGAACACCGGGCCCCAGCAACTCTTTTTGTGCAGCCGTGGTCGAGATATCAACACAACGGCCATATTCCGGTTTGCCGGTTCCTTCCATAATGCCAGGGATCTCCCGGAATTGTCGTCGCACTTCTTCTACGACGAGAAAAGCGGCTCGTCCAACCGCGTTAATGGCAAATCCGGAGAAGAGAAACGGTACCGCGCCACCGATCAGTAAGCCAATAAAGACAGACGGGACGTCAACCCGGATTCCGGAAGCGGTAAGTCCTGCCGCTTGAATGAAGGAGCTAAACAACGCCGTAGCGGCGATAACAGCCGTGGCAATTGCAAGCCCTTTGGTTAACGCCTTCGTGGTATTTCCAATGGCATCGAGTTTCGCGACAATGCGATGAGCCCGTTCTCCGTTGGCTGACTCTTTTAGAGCGCCAGACATTTCAAATACGCCGTTCGCATTATCGGTCACAGGGCCATAAGTATCCATGGCCAAGATGTATCCTGTTGTGGTCAGTAACCCAAGTCCAACAAGCGCAATGCCGTACATCTGCATTCCGAGATTGCCTTGAAAAATGAAGAGCGAAGCACCGATGGCCCCACCGATCAAGAGAATGGCCCATACGCTCGATTGCAGCCCGAAAGCTAATCCGGAAAGGATCATGGTGGCCACACCGGTTTTGGTGGAGTATGCCGTTTCGGTGACCGCGGGTTTGTCGATGTGTGTATAATAATTGGTCAGATAGAGGGTCGCAACAGCGAGAACAAGACCCGCTGTGCAAGCATAGAAGAATCGTAAGTCACCATCAAGATACCAGTAATCAACCGCAAAGACTCCAGCCAGAGCGACAAGCGCCGAAGCCCAAAATCCGAAGTTGATTGGCTTCATCGGGTCTGGCATATCTTCTTGTCCTTTGACAAGCTTAATGCCAATAAATGACGCGAACACACCGACAGCTCGAACGAGCAGTGGGAAGAGAATAAGTTTTAAGCCAAACGGTTGACCATTAATTCCGGGCAGTTTTGAAAGGATGGCTCCTAAAATGATGGCAGCAACCAAGGTGACTTCATAGCTTTCAAAGACATCGGCCGCCATTCCAGCGCAGTCTCCAACATTGTCTCCAACATTGTCTGCAATCACCGCCGCATTTCGCGGATCGTCTTCGGGAATTGATTTTTCTACTTTTCCAACCAGGTCAGCCCCAACGTCAGCGGCTTTCGTGAAAATTCCGCCACCGACACGCATAAACAAAGCGGCAAGAGATCCCCCGAATCCAAAACCAACCAAGACGAACATGGCTTTCTCTTTAAACATGAGAAAAATGAGGGTTGCGCCCAAAAGGCCCATGCCAATCGTGAACATCCCGGAAACGCCCCCTGCTTCAAACGCCACTTCCAATGCTCGCTTGAAACTCGAAAGCGCCGCATAAGCCACACGCGCATTCGCGCGCACAGCTAAGCCCATTCCGACATAGCCGGCACCATAAGAGCAAAGGACGCCCATCAAGAACGCAACAGCGATACCGACCTGGAGACTCAAATCTCCCGCATAAGCCGGAAGGGTGCGATAAAAGAAAAAGAGGGCGATGGCTGTCGCCAGCACAAACAACACCATGGTGTTCCGCTGGCGAGACAAATAAACCATGGCTCCCTCACGAATCGCTTCGGATACTTCTTGCATTTTTGGAGTTCCTGGGCTTGCGGCCATGACACTCCGCATAAGCCAAACACCAAATAAAATAGAAAGAGCGGCAGTTGCAAGCGCCACAATCAAAAGGACGTAGGTTTGATGATTAAATGGAGGAAGCTGTATTTGCTCCGGCGAGACGCTCGTAGCATGATGTACAAGTGCGATAAGATGCATTGGTCGAAAAGACCTCCTTAAAAGATGTCATCGAATTCTCCCCTTCCCTCGTTTTGCTTCAACATTTCTCTTGAGATCCAGAAGACGCTCTTCGCTTTCTTTCATAAAGCGAGCAAGCTTATCCTCAAAACTAAGGGATTCCCCTCGGCGGTGATCGTCATGTTCTGATTCCCCAAGGGTTCGCGCCTTAATCTTAATCTTGCCTTTTTTCCGTTCGCGATGGGGATGGTCTTCCGGTTTCTTATCCACTTGCTTAATAGACAAGTCATATTTCCCCTTGTCATTAATCCCAATAATCTTGACTCGAACCAGTTGTCGGTCTTTTAGGAGTGGACGAATGTCCGTGACATAGGTATCCGCGATTTCGGAGATGTGAACTAAACCGGTTTTGCCATCAGAGAGTTCAACAAAGGCCCCGTAATTCGTGATGTTGACGACCGTGCCTTCTACGATCGTCCCGACTTCAAAAGCCATTGGATGGGCAATTCCTCCTTGATTTTTTCCCAAAGACCTTTGGAAGGCTTGGGAGGATTTCCCTGCTCATGGGTACGGTCATCGGAAGCTTTCCTAATGATCTTGACTGCAATCTCGTGGGGCTTCGTTAAGCCAAGCTTCTCCCTGGCAAGTTGTTCTATTTTCTCTGGGTGGTGCAGGGCTTCCTTCTCTTCCTTTAAGGCTAAATTTTGGTTTTGTAGCCACGCAAGCTCGGCGCGAGCCTTGAGGAGGTGTTCGTGAACTTCCTGGTGCAAAACAAGTTTGCGCTCAAAAGCCAAAGAAGCTTCTACTAAGAAAAAAGCGAGTACCACCACCAAAGTCACCCGACTCCACTGGATTCGAACTTTCGAAATGCCTCGTTCTTTAGTCATTCCCCGAATACATACCCCCGCCCGCGTATTATCGTCTGGATTCAATATCGGCCAGGCTTAACCTCCAGAATACATCGGTAGAGCCAATTGTGCCCGTTTATACCCCTTGCATTGTGGAGAAGATCATGTTATACTCCCAACAACTAACGATGAGGAGATGATGAACATGGACATTAGATTTCCCGCCTTTCAAGGAGCAATGGGTAGCCGCCTGCCACAAACAGAACCACGAAAACGAGGATCAGAAGCCACAACACCCCAGGAAGCTCAAACACAAACCAAGGGTCCGCAAGAAACGAATTATTATGCTGATCCCCATAGCCCTCTGAACTATCTTATTGGCTAATTAGCTAATAAGCGAACGTCCGGTAAGGGCTAAGAAGACTTCGGCGAGAGTAGCTGGTTTAACAGCAAGATCCTCCACAGACACCCCTGCTTCGAACATGGCCCTCATGATCGAAGGGAGCTCTCGAATTCCATTTCGAATGAAGAGGCGTGTTGTGCCATTCGTGGCCTTCGCGCTGACAAAGCCTGGCCAATGAGAAAAAAAATCGGGCGAGATAGCGCCGTTACCTCCAAGCTTCATCTCAATCTGATCACCAGAAGCATGCACCGATTTCAAGTTGCTCACAGAATCAAGGGCCAAGAGCTTCCCATGATCCAAAACACCCACCCGATCCGATAGCCGATCGGCTTCTTCCATGTCATGGGTTGACAGCAAAATTGAAAGTTTCTTCGGTTTCTTTTTCAGGGCGAGAAGATATTCCCACAAGGCCACCCGAGCATGAACATCCAAACCAAGAGAAGGTTCATCTAAAATTAACACTTCAGGTTCGTGAATGAGAGCGCTCGCTAAATTGAGGCGCCTCTTTAAGCCTTCGGACAATTCTCCGAAACGAAGTTTCTCGTGTTCTTTAAGGGCCAAAGCTTGCAACAATTCGGCTGTTCTCTCATGAATGACGTTCGACTTCATTTTGTAAAGCTTTCCGACAAAGTGCAAAGTTTCTGTCACGGTTAAATGAGGCCACAGTCCGATCTCCTGGAGTACAATGCCAAAACTTTGCGTGAATGAGTCTCCTCTCGAGAGCTGAACCCCCTTGATCCAAACTTTCCCTTCATCTGGAAAGAGCAATCCGGTGAGAATCTTGATGAGCGTTGTTTTTCCAGCACCATTGGGGCCAAGAAGCGCCACCGTTTCCCCTTCATCCATTTGCAGAGAAACATCCGCAAGCGCTTTCACCCCATTCTTGTACGTTTTCTTGATGCCTCGGAGTGAAAAAATCTCAGCCATAGTACAATCGTCTCATGGAAAAAAGCGACATCCCAAAAAATGCAAGAATCAACGAAGAAACGATGAGGCGAACGAATAAAAACATTTCAGGTGTTTGTGCGGTCAACAAATCACTGAGGAGCGAGTACCCTTGATGCCAAGGAAGATAGCTCAGCACTCGTTCAGAGCCCAGCTCTCGCCCGGCTGAACTTGAAAGAAAGAAGAGCGGAATCAAGAGAAGCGATGCAAAAAGATTGAGTTGCTTCTCTTTTTCGATGAACGTAGAAAGAATAAGCCCAACCCCACCAGACGCTAAGACAAGGCAAAACGCAATGGGCCAAATCCAAAAAAGAAGTGAGTAAAGTCTTAGTCCCAACAGAATCCCAACAACAAGAAGAAGACCTCCTTGCAAGAATCCAAGAAAGGCGGTAGAAAAAAGGGTGCCGCCAAAAAGAGCAGCCGGGGAAAAATTGGCTAAGCGAAAACGAGCAAAGCTCCCATGTTCAAATTCCGATACCCATTGGCCCGCCGCATACGGAATCAAAAAGATTAGCGCAAAAATCAAGACATCGATAAAAGAATCGAGTTCAGGTTCTGCCACGCCGGAATCGGTTGAAACCACCGATAGCAAAACCGGAGACTTCACTCCGTTCCCTTGACTTTTTTCCACCAAAGTCCCAAAACGATCCACCAGAGAATACAAGACCGATGCAACAAATGCTCCTCTTCTTTCTCGCTCATTTATCAACAAAACGAGTTTGCCTTGGCTTTTCCCTCGAATGGCTTCAGTGAATCCCTCGGGCACAAGGAGGGCTGCCACTACTTTCCCGGCGTGCAGATTTCGCAAAGCATCTTCTTTCGACATCGCGCTTATCTTGAAAAGCGGATTTCCGGTTTCGCGAGACTTTGTTTTTTCAAGGGCCATAACGAGAAGCTTACCCGCTTTCGGGAAATTGGTTTCCGGGTTCACCACGGCAACAGGAATTGCCTCGAGGTAAGAGCGAGCCTCTTTAAAAAAAAGATGGGTTAAGAGGAGAAGAAAAATCGGAAAAAAAAGGGAGATAATCAACAACTTCTTGTCGCGCCAAATTTCCTTGGTATTCTTGAGGGCTAAATTCCACATGAAGATTCTAGCGTCGAACTTCGGGGAACTCGAGAACCACTCCCATCTTCCGATATTTTTGATATCGCAAACGCAAAAGCTCAGGAAGACTCAATGCACTCACTTGGCTTAGATGATTTGAAATCGACTTTCGAACCCGTTGTATCGTCATCTCAATGTTGCGATGAGCTCCTCCCAAAGGCTCTGGAATCACCTCATCGACAAGGCGAAGCTTTTCGAGATCTTGTGCGGTGAGATGCAAAAACGAAGAAGCTTCTGGAGCCTTTTTCCCATCTCGCCACAAAATGGATGCACACCCTTCGGGAGAGATGACGGAATAAACCGAATGTTCCAACATGATCACGCGATCGCCTAAACCAAGGGCAAGTGCCCCACCGCTTCCCCCCTCACCAATGATACAAACCACAATGGGAACCGAAAGGCCAGCCATCAAGGTCAGGTTTTCAGCAATGGCCACAAATTGTCCCCGTTCTTCTGCTTCAATGCCTGGATAAGCCCCTGGAGTGTCAATGAAAGTGATAAGTGGGTGTTTAAATTTCTCCGTAAGCTTCATGAGTCGAGCTGCTTTTCTAAACCCCTCGGGGGAAGCCATTCCAAAATTTCGATAAACATTTTCTTTGGTTTCTTTCCCCTTTTGATGCCCGATCACCATCACAGGGATCCCTTCAAAACGAGCAAACCCACCCACCAGCGCGGGATCATCTGCAAAGAGACGATCCCCGTGAAGTTCGACAAAGTCGGTGGTTATGGCACGCACATAGTCCAAGGTAGTAGGACGTTTCATGTGGCGAGCCAGTTGGACTTTTTCCCATGCCGAAAGCGACTTAAAGATTTCTTCTTTAAGCCGTAATGCTTTTTCCTCAAGGAGGCGAATCTCGTCGGCTAAGTCAACAGTTCCTTGTGCATTCAATCGCCTCAGCTCCTCAATTTTTTCTTCTAGCTTTTCAAGGGGCTTTTCAACTTCCAAAAAGGAATCCAATCCCATGCGTGGTGCTCCTTTAGTATACCCAGGATGCCCGACGAGACGTAATTTTAATTATCGATGTTGTCGGATCAACTGCTCAGCTTCCCGAATTACGGCTTCAACCCGGCGAACATTGGCATTGTTCGAGTCTTTTCGAAGGGAACGAACAAAAAAATAAATCCCAACCGTTGCCATGATCTGGGGGACATAATGGTTAATCCCATATCCAAGACCCAAGACAAACAAGATCACGATAGCCAGAACATAATTCATTAAAGGGCCTGCCGCCACAACCGCCACCTTTTCCCAGAGGTTTCGATTTTGGAAATTGCCGGGATCGTTTGGGTCACCCTCGTCCCCTTCCCCGAGCATCTTGACATACCCGCCAAGCGGAAAGAGGCGAATGGCGTATTCCGTATCCCCTTTTTTCCAGCCGACGATTCGTTGTCCAAAGCCAAGTGCAAATTCAAGAACTTTTACCCCCACGCGTTTGGCCATCAAGAAATGGCCGAACTCATGGAT
>JABDET010000004.1:47206-48300 GCA_013286945.1 Candidatus Melainabacteria bacterium | reverse complement strand
AAAAGTGGGAAAAAAGTGGAAGCCAACAGCATCTTGAATCTTCTGGCCCTTGGAGTGGGTAAAGGGGAAGCGGTGCGCGTCAGCGTTGACGGTGAAAATGCGGGGACTATTCTTAACGAAATTAAGGCCATCCTTCAGGGACTCAAGGCGTGATCCTGCAAGGTGAATTTGGTTCAGGGCACGCCGAAGGAAAAGTGTGGAATCTTGGAAACCCTCTGCTTGACCCATCGAAGCGTATGCCGGAAGTTTCCGATCCGAAGAAAGCGGTTGACCGTGCACTCAAAACAATCAAGGAAGAATTACTCCTTGAGCAGACGAGATTAAAAGAGGGAAAGCAATTTCTCGATTTCCCTTTGGCCATTCTAAACGATCCGGCACTGACCGAAGCCATCCAAAAAGAGTTGGCTCGGGGGGCGAAGTCAGAAGAAGCCATCCGAAATGCCTTTGAAATTTGGGAAAGTCAATTTCGAAGCTTGGAGGATCCGTATCTTCGCTTGCGAGTTCATGATTTAGTTGATCTCCGAAATCGCATTTTGGAATGCCTTTCTCCAGGAGTCAAAGTCAAAGTTCCTGACGAACCTTTCATTGCGATCGGAAAAGATTTGTATGTCACTGAACTTCTTCGCCTGCAGCGTTTCCCGCTAACGGGGATCTGTCTTGAGGAAGGAAACGAATCGGCCCACGGGGTTCTTTTGGCCAAGGCCCTTGGACTGCCGGTGGTCGGAAAAGTCTTGCGCCTCTTGAAGCATTGCAAGAATGGGGACCACCTTTGGATTCGGGATAGAAAAGTTTATCTCAATGAACAGCCGAAAGCGATTTCAAGTTCGCGAGCGATTCCAAAAAAGTGGGAGAGCTTCAAAACCAAGGACGGAACGCGCATCACCGTTCGAGCAAACTTGCAGCTCCCTGAGGAAATTGAACGGGCGAAGGAATCGGGTGCGATGGGGGTTGGACTGTTTCGCACCGAGTTCCTCTGGATTTCGGGAAGAACTCAAGATGGGGAAGAGGCAAGCGTATACCAAAAAGCCATCCAAGCCTTCTTGCCGAATCCGGTGATATTTCGATTGGCCGATTTGGGAAGTGACAAACCGTAC
>JABDET010000004.1:0-47196 GCA_013286945.1 Candidatus Melainabacteria bacterium | reverse complement strand
GTACAAGGGGGTCGCTTGGCCGTCTGAAAGCAATCCAGCTCTCGGATGGCGAGGGATTCGCTTTCTCTTGGATCAATCACTCATCCTGAAGCAGCAACTTCAGGCACTCTTTCAGGCGGCGGGAAAAGAGACGCTTCACCTTTTGATACCGATGGTGAGAACGGCCGAAGAAATAAAAGAATTTGTGAAAATCATGAATCCGCTGAAAAAAAAGTACAAGACGAAAGTCAAACTTGGGATCATGGTTGAAACCCCTTCTTCCGTCCTGCTGCTCGACAAACTTCCAAAAGAGATTCGCTTCGTCAGTGTGGGTACCAATGATTTGCTCCAGTACTTTTTTGCAGTGGATCGAATCCATCCCACACTAAAGGCTGACCCCCTTCACCCCTTGTTTGTGGAGTATTTGGGTGAAATCGTGAAAAAAGTAAAGCGTCAAGGCCGATCGCTTAGTCTTTGTGGGGAAATGGCTTCGGATGCTCGGGTTCTTCCAATTTTGCTTGGCTTGGGTTTTCGCGATCTCTCGGTTTCAGTTTCGAGGATTTCGGAAGTGGCAAAAGCGCTTGGGAAGGTGACGATTCCTGGCGCTAAAGAACGGACCAATAAGATCTTTCTGAGATCAGGAAAATCTAAGTAGCGCCAGGCTACGATCGTTCTCGGACTCTCGTTCCCGTTATAACGGCTCTGAGCGAGTCGACAGGGGTGTACCCAGGTTGGCGTGATGGGAGACGGGGAAACTTTTGTCCATGTTCGGCCAGGCAGTGTAAATTGAAGTGGGGAAGTGCCACCTTTCTTGGATTACCCTCATCGTCTCGAAGGTGCTGGTTCGTGATCGTGAGAGATCCTTGACGCACTTTACCCCCGCATTCTGGACATTTCTCATAATGAGCGTGACGGTTTTCGGTTTTGGTTACTTGGATGTAGCTTGGGAGACCATTTCTGGCAAACCCACTTCGAAGAAGCCGTTGGATTTGGACGCCTAGACTCTGGTTAGCTTTTCGCTCCGTTCTAACCCATTGGGCAATGGGGGGTGGTGACGGTCGATTCTTCAGGCTTTGCTCGGCTTGTTTCGTGAAAGTGGCTGAGTCGGTATTCATCCGTGGGGGCGTGGTTTCAATGATTTCAGGTTTTTTATTGTTGAAGAGAGCAGCCTCTTCTTCTTTAAGGAACGCTCCGTCTCCATACCTAGTGACGCTTCCCCATGGAGGGATGGGACTTACAGAATGGTCAGACATTTTTCCTCTCCTTGATTCTTTCGTTAGACTGTGCCCTGCTTTTTAAGCAACAGGATACCCCTAATATACCCACAGATAAGGCTTTTCATTAAGGAAATACCTAAAAATCTTTGGACGAGCACGTCCCCATTGTATCATCGACCGATCCTGGAAAACAATCAACAAGAGGTTAAGGGTGTGTTAAAGGCTACTGGAGCAACGATTAAGGGGACGGCGAGTTGAGAGAAAGTACTTCTTCTAACAACTTCACGTCAATGTGTCCAGGACGTCCCGAAGCATGCCGAGGTTCGTTTTCTCCGTGTTGGGCCAGGGAATGCACATCGAGGCTCGTGATGACTGTAGCTTTTTTAATGAGATGGTTTTGAATGCGAATACTCACGGGTTGAATGGGGTTTTGGCAATAATCGCACAAATCAGTTTTGCCGTCATACTTAACGAATTTCATTTCAATATAGTGAGGGAGCAGTTGCTTATTACCCCAGCGGGCGATGAAGTTCGCAGTTTCGAAGCCAATCCGCCTCTTATGCAAAATATCTTCCCGGTACCTGCCGAAGTACTCAGCCCAGACACGACCCGCTTGGCTGGTGAGGTGGGGGATCGGGATTCCTAAAGCTGAAGCGATTTCTGGGATAGACCAATCAAGCTGAAAACTTTGTCCGCGTCTCTGGCCTGCTGACTCTTCTCTCTGGTGAAAAGCGTGGGTATTCCCTCGATTGTCTTGAATGATCATTTCTCTCCCATCGCCAAAGAATTGGATTTGCTCAATTGTTATTGGGCCAAGGCTGTTTTGCTTGGAAGAGGCAAAACGATCAAAGCCAGATGAAGAAGAGCCCGGTTGTCTGTCCCTCGAAGTGCTTGTAGTCGCGGGATATAGAGCGTGAAGGTCCAAGGACGTAAGCAAAGATGATTTAGAATCGCTAATCTGTGACATGAGTCTCCCCTTTCTCAGCTACTTATCACTAAGTCTATAGCAAAACAGGGGGGCTGTCTACGGATCACACGTTAAAAATTTATGAACTTTTCGACGGCTAGGCGGTCTTCGTTTTTTGGCGAAGTTTTGCAGCATCGCCCAGGATTTCGGCTTTATCAAGTCGTTCCCAAGGGAGATCGAGTTCAGGGCGACCAAAGTGCCCGTAGGCTGCCAACTGCCTGTAGTTTGGCTTTCTGAGGTCAAGATCACGAATCATGGCCCCGACACTCATATCAAAATGTTGTCTAATTAATCGTACTATTTTCTCTCGCGATATTGTTTCGGTACCGAACGTGTCAACTTGAACGTCTCTCGGATTAGCCACACTGATCGCGTAGGCCAGTTGCACTTCGCACCGCTCTGCCAAGCCTGCAGCTACGATATTTTTTGCGATATACCTAGCCATGTAACTGGCGGTTCGGTCAACCTTGGTTGGATCTTTGCCAGAAAATGCTCCTCCGCCATGTCTTGCCATTCCGCCGTAGGTGTCGACGATAATCTTTCGTCCAGTGAGCCCCGTATCGGCAACTGGCCCACCGATCACGAATCGGCCTGTTGGGTTAATCAGAATCTTCGTTGACCTAAAGAGTGCACTCGGAATGATTGGGGTAATGACATGTTTGATCAGATCGCGGCGGATTGTCCTTTGGGAAACCGCGTCGGCATGTTCAGCGCTTAAGACCACCTCGCTAACGCCGGTGGGTTGATATCCAGCGTAATGCACGGTAACTTGAGCTTTGCCGACTGGACCAAGATAAGGAAGAACGCTCTTTTCATAGAGGCGAAGATCGTCGAGTCTCCTAACAAGCTTGTTGGCAAGGGTGATGGGGAGAGGCATAAGCTCAGGGGTTTCTCTGCAAGCAAACCCAAACATCATTCCTGAGTCTCCGGCGCCTCGTGAGGAGAGCTCATCGGTTGATGCTTGGCCTGTTCTCGCTTCATGAGACTGATCCACTCCTTGGGCAATGTCGGGAGATTGCGGATCAAAAGACAGGAAAACGGCGCAAGTGTCAGCATCAAGGGAAGCGGAGGGGCCCGTATAGCCGATCTCTCTTAACGTGTTGATGATGGCTGTTCTGTAGCCACCATAATCTATCCCTGCTTTAGTACTGATCTGACCGGCAGCCACCACACCACCGTGCCAGAACATGGCGTCACAAGCCACTCGACCATTCGGGTCTTTTGCAAGAACAGCATCCACAACGGCATCGGCAATCTGATCGGCTACTTTATCTGGATGTCCCTTAGAGACCGACTCAGAAAAGAACGAGCTCCGTCTTGGCTGTCCGTTCATTCCTCGAGATGCATGTGGGTGAAGTGAGTTAACCATGGGGTGAGATTGCCAAACTCATTCGTCTGGATTGGTTTCTTCTAACAGCCTTCCGTGTCTGCCGCTTGGGTGCGTTCCCGAACGTCCGTGGGAACGCAACTTGACTGAATCAGAATATGATAATGCTCCATTGGTCCGGAGCTCTGGAGCTTCAGCCCTCGCGGCTACCCGTGACTCGGGAGCTTCTTCTATTCTGACACTTGGTATGCTTCGAAGCATTTAACTGAGCACCTCGCTTTTATTTTTTTCCGTTCGGTGTCGCGAGGACAACACGGAGTCCGGCGACATCATTTGTTCTTTCTTGGCCGTGCAGAGAAAGATAGGTTTCCTCTCCATGCGTTGCCAGACGATGAAGCCCGTAGAGATCGACCTGCATTGAGCTAGTGGTTTGACCATTTTCCCGTCTCGTGAACGTTGCAGGTCCCCACGGTACCTTTGTAGCGCAGTCTGGACAAAACGCGGTTTCACCTCTGCTTGTCACTTCGATAGAAGTGTTGGGAGCAAGTGTAGCTATCTTTTTTGCATGGTAATCTAATCCTTGTTTGCCTAAAAGCTGATGTTCTTGTACTAGAAGAGCAGCGGGACTCAACGTTGTAAAATCTTGACCCGATACGCCTGCTGAATCTGCAGGAGCGGAATCGCCATTGTGTCGAGACTCCGTTGGGAAGGCAGGCAACCCTCCGGATTGTGAGATTTTTGGAACAGTGTTAGTCATTGCAAGTGGCCTCCTGATTGATTTGGCCAGGGCTCATTCTACAGCCAAACGTTTGTTACCTTTTATTCGGCAGTCAAAAATGAATCAGGTCGAGTACGGTGATAATAGGGTGGAAACAATGATGTAATCTTCAACTGCATCATGTCCTCTCTTATCCCGTGAAGCGAGCCATTCGAGTTCCCAACGGTTGTGAGATCATTTCCAAAGACTTTTCTGGTGAAAGTATCAAGCTCGTGATTGGAAGAGAGGCGCCGAAACCATCGAGGAAGAGTGATAGGGCTTGTTTGAATTGGCTTCATGCTCATGGTTGTCTCCTTATAGACTACATTGCCATAAACGATACCATGAATTTCAAATGAAGTCCAGCGAAGAAGGGCCAAAGAGTCGTTAACAATTCATGAACTTTTCGGCAAAGGTTTTTTGGGCCACCCTTCGAAAACCAGCGAACATGGAACTGGTGTACGATTGGAACAATCCTGAACAAAAACCGACCACCCGAACAACCCCTTTTGAAATCGCTGACGAGACCTTGCGCGATGGGCTCCAGTCCCCTTCTGTCAAGAATCCAACAATCGAAGAAAAGCTAAAGCTCCTCCACTTGATGCACGAGCTGAAAATTCCAGTGGCCGATATCGGACTACCAGGGGCTGGTCCGCGACATTACGCTGACACCTTGAGATTGGCTCAGGAAATTGTCCGCGAGAAACTGGATATTCGCCCGTATTGTGCGGCTCGAACCGTTAAAGCGGATATCGAACCGGTGATTGACATCAGCCAAAAAGCCGGTCTTTCGATCGAAGTGGCGGCTTTTCTTGGCTCGAGCCCGATCCGTCAATATGCGGAAAATTGGGATCTTGCTATTCTTTTAAAACATACCGAGGAAGCCGTTTCGTTTGTGACCCAACACAATCTCCCGACCATGTACGTCACAGAAGACACGACCCGCTCGCATCCGGACACCCTTAGTGCACTTTATAAGAAAGCCATTGAATGTGGAGCGCGCCGCGTTTGCATTTCGGATACGGTGGGACACTCAACCCCCGAAGGGGTTAAGAATCTGGTCCACTTCGTTCGCAAAGTGGTGCACGAGACCGGTTTGCCGGTGATGATTGACTGGCACGGACATCGTGACCGTGATCTCGCGATGGCCAACACCTTGGTAGCGCTTGAGGCTGGAGTGGATCGCGTTCATGGCGCGGGATTGGGGATCGGAGAAAGGGTAGGGAACACCCCGATCGATCTCCTTCTTGTCAACCTCAAACTTCTTGGATATCTCAATCAAGATCTCACGAGGCTTCCCGATTATGTGGCTCTGGTTTCCAAGGCGTGTAGTGTTCCGATTCCGAAAAATTACCCTGTATTTGGAGCCGATGCTTTTCGAACCGCCACCGGAGTTCATGCCGCCGCGATCATCAAGGCTGAAAAAAAGGGTGAAGCCTGGTTGGCGGATCGGATTTATTCGGGTGTTCCCGCCGGGCTTTTTGGATTGGAGCAGCGAATAGAAATTGGCCCGATGAGTGGACAATCCAATGTCATTTACTGGCTAGAAAAGCGAAAGCTCCCGATTGACAAAGAGGTCATTGACTTGATTCTTAGAAAGGCAAAGAATTCAGAAACAATTCTCAGCGAAAATGAAATTCTTGAGGTTGTTCGATCAGCGAAATTAGCAGGAGGGAAGCATGATTGATTTTGAGTTAACCGAAGAGCAAAAATGGTTGGCGGAAAATGTGCGGAAGTTTTCGGCAAAAGAATTTGCACCGCGAATTCCTGAAGATGACATCAAAGGTCATTATGATCCAGAAACCTTCCCAAAGCTTGCTAAACTTGGGGTTACGGGGATTTGTTTTCCTGAAAAATATGGTGGCGCTGGGATGGATTACATCAGCCTTGGGTTAGCTTGTGAGGAACTCGAGTATGTCGACACCGCCTTACGCACTGTCATGAGCGTTCACGTGGGGCTCAATGGCTGTGGTATTTACCAGTGGGGCACGGAAGAACAAAAACAGCGCTTTTTAAAGCCGATGGCTAAAGGAGAAAAGTTTGGTGTTTTTGGATTGACCGAACCGGATGCTGGGAGTGATGTTTCCGGCATGAAAACTTATGCGAAAAAAGATGGCGCAAACTACATCTTGAATGGACAGAAGATTTGGATTTCAGGGGCCGATTATGCTGACACGTTGTTGGTGTTTGCCTACACCAACAAAGAGAAGAAGCATGAGGGGATGAGCGCGTTTATCTTGGAACGAGGAATGCAAGGGCTTTCTACGTTTTCCATTCACAACAAGTTTGGGATACGGGCTGGAAATGTGGGTGGCATTGTCATGCAAGACGTGAAAGTCTCGAAAGAGCATTTGTTGGGCGAAGAAGGGGAAGGCTTTAAGATTGCGATGAGCTGCCTTGATAATGGGAGGTACACGGTAGCGGCAGGTTCAACGGGATTGATTCGTGCAAGCTTAGATGCAAGCATGAAGTACGCCAAACAAAGAAAAACTTTTGGGAAACCAATCGCGGAGTATCAGTTGGTTCAAGAAATGATCGCGAAGATGGTGGCCAACTACGATTCTGCAAAGCTTCTATGGCTGCGAGCTGGATGGCTCAAAAACAAGGGGCTCCGAAATACACGCGAAACATCACTTGCCAAGTGGATTGGAACGACTTCTGCGTTCGATGCAGCCAATGACGCGATTGAGATCCACGGGGCTTATGGCTATTCAGACGAGTATCCGGTAGGCCGATTCCTGCGAAATGCTAAGGGTGAAGTCATCTACGAGGGAACCGCGGAGATTCACAAGCTAATCCAAGCAGAGTACGCGCTTGAATTTCGGCATGACAAAGAGCTTCGCTGCAAGCTTCCCGGCCATCCCGGCATGACCGAATCCTCCGTCTCCCGGTAGAAGAATTGACCAATTTTTCAGGACAAGTGCTAGCCGTTCCGGTTGGTTTTTGGTTTAATCGGATTCTTGAACTTAAGAATCATTTGACGCCCAGCGCTCCAGTGCCCATCTCCATCGTAGGTACCCCCCTCAATTTTTGAATTAACTATTCTTACATGACCACTGGCACGGACATTGCCGGAGATCAAACTATTTTCGATGGATGCGCTTCCTCCGATAAATATGTCGCAAAGGGTGCTGTTAATGTCAGAATCTTGGATACATGCACTGTCTTGCAAGGTAACACTCCCCGGTGACTCACCTCGAATGACACTAGTACCCGTGATTTCCACTTTACCACTTGCCTTTACATTTCCAATAACTTTCGCGAACCCGTCGATGAAAACGGTGTCTTCAATCTGTGGTCCTTCATCAGCAACCCATCCTCCTCCGTTCGGATGTCGATGCGCTGGGATTCTTTCATAGATGAGACCGTGCTGAATTGCTGGGTTAGTGGTCAAAGAATCACACCTCCTTGTTCTCAAGTATAGCCGAAGGTTGGGCCTGGATCAAGCCATAATTGTTATCGATTGGTGAACATTTCGTCAACACAGGTAGGGTAATCACGTATCGAAAAAACAATTCAAATCGATCTCTTGTAGTCGATTTGAATTGTTTTACCTCTAAATACCTCAACCCTCCAGCCCCATGGCCCTGCGCACCCACCTGCTTTTTCAGAAATTCATGTCATTCATACTGCTGTCCCTACGGCGATGGATCATACCGAGGGGTTCCAAGGGACCTATGAACGCAAATGAATTCATGTGGCCCGTTCATTCGTCCCTTGGAACCCGACGGTATGGGGTACCATCGCCGTAGGTAAACACAGTGAGACATGAATTTCTGAAAGAGACAAGCGGAGCGCGCAGGGCTGTAATAAAAGTGGCTCTGTCGGTGGGTCCGACAGAGCCTTCGGAGGGGGTATGGAGCTAAGTTAGGGGATAAGTGTTTGTTGTGACTTATCCTACCTCAAGAGTAACATGCGCTTGTCCAATTGTCCATGAACAAAATGTTAATCCTGATGAACATTTTGTTAACTTTGCCCAAAAGGGTAAATCGCCAAAATCAAGAATACCGATTTGGCTTCGGAGGAATTAGTGAGAGAATGATCCACCCGTTCGTTTTTTATGTGCTGGCTACACTTATTGTTGGATTTGCTCTTTTGGTGGTGACGGTACGAAACATTTTTCATTCCGGGCTTTGTTTGATTGGTACTTT
Organism: Candidatus Melainabacteria bacterium; assembly: GCA_013286945.1. Classification (GTDB taxonomy): domain Bacteria; phylum Vulcanimicrobiota; class JABDET01; order JABDET01; family JABDET01; genus JABDET01. The sequence continues at coordinate 38,798 of JABDET010000004.1, read as the reverse complement.
TTTGGGGGTGGCGGGGATTTACGTAAGCCTTCACAATTATTTCCTTGCTGCAACTCAGCTCTTGATCTACTCTGGCGCCATTGCTGTTCTCATACTGTTTGGAATCATGATGACGCAGCGGTCTTGGTCTCTCACCTCTCGAACTCACAATTCGCTTTGGCTTATCGGAATTCCAGTTTCGGCCATGATGGCGTTTCTGATGATACGAAGCGCCTTGACGCTCCCTGATTCTCCGATCAAGACGGTTTGGGAGAATCTCCTCCAAGCCATTGGTTCAGTTTTGATGCAAGTGTATGTCCTTCCCTTCGAAATCATTTCTGTAGTCCTTCTTGTGGCCTTGATCGGCGCCATGGCTCTTGGGAAAGAGAGCGAAGAAGCATGATTGGAGTCGTCCATTATGTGATCCTTTCAGCGCTTCTTTTTGTCATTGGTCTCTACGGCGCGATGACGCGAAAAAATGGGATTTCGGTTTTAATGAGTGTTGAGCTCATGTTTAATGCAGCCAACATCAATTTTGTGGCCCTTTCGTATCGCTTTAGGGATGTGGCGTTTCTTGCGGGACAGGCCTTCCCGCTTTTTGTCATTGCCATTGCGGCAGCAGAGGTCACCGTGGGTTTAGCGATTGTGCTTTCTTTGTATCGAAGTTCGAATACCGTGAATCTGGATGAAGCGAACCAATTGAGAGGATAATGAAAATTGTTTGAATGGGTCTTTCTAGTTCCACTTTTTCCGCTTGTTGCTTTTCTCATCATTGTTTTTGTTGCGCGACATTTTAAGGGTTCCAAGATCAGCGCGGGCATTTCGATAGGATTGAATACCCTCTCATTCTTGTTAGCGTTCTCCATTTTTGTTTCACTGATGCACGCCGTTGGCCATCAGGTTTACACGGGGCCTCTTGAGTATTCACGCCCGTGGATTGATTTGCCTGGGATTGGTGGTTTTCCACCCCTTCACTTGGAAGTTGGAGTTTTGATCGATCCCCTCTCGACGATTCTTGCGGTCATGGTGACTTTGATATCGACCCTTATCATGATTTACTCGGTGGGCTATATGGCTAAGGATCCGGGATTTTCGATGTTTTTCTCGTTTCTCTCTCTTTTTGCATCGGCGATGCTGTTGCTTATCTTTTCAAACAATTTTCTTTTAACTTTTGTAGGATGGGAATTGGTGGGGCTTTGCAGTTATCTCTTGATCGGTTTCTGGTACAAAAAACCTTCCGCTGCACGTGCGGCCATCAAGGCTTTTGTGGTCACGCGAACTGGGGATATCGGCTTTCTTATAGGGATTGTTATCCTTTATTGGGCTGTGGGATCATTGAATTATGTTGAGCTGTCAAAAATGGATCTTCATTCTCACTTGCTTGGTTGGATGAGTTGGGGGGTTCCGCTTCTCATTTTTTGTGGTGCGGTGGGGAAGAGTGCTCAATTTCCCCTTCACGTTTGGTTGCCTGATGCGATGGAGGGACCCACCCCTGTGAGTGCTCTGATTCATGCCGCCACCATGGTAGCCGCTGGCGTTTATTTGGTGGCGAGGAGTTATTTCTTGTTCATCCAATCGCCGGAGGCATTGCTAACCGTAGCCTGGATAGGGGGCTTCACGGCGCTTCTTGCCGCAACCATGGCCATTGTTCAATGGGACAGCAAACGCTCCTTGGCGTATTCCACCATCAGTCAGCTTGGATACATGATGCTGAGTCTCGGTATGGGATCGATCGGTTTCGTGGCTGCCATCTTCCACTTGCTCACGCACGCGTTTTTTAAGGCTTTATTATTTCTTGGTGCTGGATCGGTTTCGCATCCGTTCCATGACAAAGAAAATCCGTTTGACATGCATCATTATGGTGGATTATCGAAGAAGATGCCTTACACGTACATGACGTTTTTGATCGCGACTCTCGCCATTACCGGCTGCCCGCTTTTCGCGGGATTTTTTAGCAAGGATGAAATCTTAAGTGCGGTCTTTCATGCGATCAATACTCCGTCCCATTTGATCCTGTGGGGAATGGCGATCTTCACCGCCTTCCTAACCAGTGCTTACATGTTTCGACTTCTCTTTCTGACTTTTCTTGGGAAGGAGAAGAGGGAGGAGCATGCGCATGAATCCCCTTTGACCATGACCGCTCCTTTGATGGCCTTGGCTCTTTTTGCCTTGGTTGGCGGATGGTTTGGATGGCCGGGGCACAGTTGGATCGAAGGCTTTTTTGAGCCTTACCGCGCGCTTTATCCAATCGCGGAGCATGGTGTCGATTGGTTTGGGATGGGAATAGGCGCCACGGTCTTTTTTCTTGGGCTTGGAACGGCTTGGGTTTTGTATGGCCAGGGGCTTCGCTATGCGTCACTCATGGAGATCCCTGTGGTTAAGACCTTTCATCACCTGTGCATTCGAAAGTGGTACCTGGACGATTTCTGGAACTTCGTTTTGCAAGTCTTGGTCTACAGGCTTTCTGGAATTATGTCATGGGTTGATGCTAACCTCGTGGACGCGCTGGTCCGCATGGTTGGCAATTTCACCGGATGGTTGGGACAAGTCTTGCGTGGCGCACAAACAGGCCTTGTGCAGCAATACCTCTTTGTTATCTTTTCATCGCTTGTGATTATTCTTCTGATCCTTAATTCTGGAGGGCATTGGTGGATAGTGAAGCCTTAACAATTTTTATTCTGGCTCCTCTCTTGGGTGCGCTGGTCATCTCTTTTTTGCCAAAGGGAAAACCTTATCTCATCCGATTCGTGGCTTTTCTCTCCGGCTTGGTTATGCTTGCCATTTCGATTATGGTCTATGCTGGGTATGATCCGGCGGGAGCGCGATGGCAATTTCAGGTTCAGTACGATTGGATTCCAACGCTTCGGATCGGATACCACTTGGGGGTGGATGGGATCAGTCTCCCCATGGTTCTCCTGACTGGAATTTTGAGTTTGGCCGCCATCTTGGCATCTTTCGGAATAAAGGAACGAGTAAAAGAATACTTTGTCCTCCTGCTCTTGGTTGAATCCGGAGTGGCAGGATCTTTTGTCAGCTTAGATCTTTTCTTCTTTATCCTGTTCTACGAATTAGCAAGTCTACCGATTTACTTCCTTATCGGAATATGGGGATCGGAGGGGCAGCATGCCTCACGAAGCTGGGTCACCACGCGAGACTTTTCGGCGCTTAAGTTGATTCTTTACCTTCAGTTAGGCGGAGCACTCATCTTTATTGGGTTTTTTGCTCTTTATCTTTTCTCTGTTCAAGCAGGGCTGTCGCATCACACCTTTGACTTGGTTGAACTCTCCGAAGCAAACTTCGCCCACATTCCAGGTTTTGCTCGAATTGTCTTTCCACTTTTGTTCATTGCTTTTGGGATCGAGGCAGGTCTTTTCCCGTTTCACACGTGGTTGCCCGATGGTCACTCCGCTGCCCCCACCGCGGTGAGCATGCTTTTGGCAGGGGTGCTTCTTAAGATGGGGGGATATGGAATCATGCGATTTGCGTGTGGACTTTTACCTGATGGCGCCCACACTTGGCTTCAATTCTTCGGAATCATTGCGGTAATTAATATTCTCTATGGCGCTTGGTGTGCGCTGAAACAAACCGACATCAAGTACATCATTGCTTACTCAAGCGTGAGCCATATGGGGATTGTTTTCTTAGGCATTGCGTCACAAAATATTTTGGGGTGGACCGGGGCACTCTTTCAAATGTTTTCACATGGGATCATCACCGCTTTGTTGTTTGCTCTGGCCGGACTAATTTACGAAAAGACACATTCCCGAAACGTTTTACAACACGGGGGGTTAGCTCCCAAAGCCCCCTTTCTTGCGGCTACCTTTATTGTTGGAGGTTTGGCTAGTCTCGGACTTCCAAGCATGAGCGGGTTTGTGGCCGAGTTCTTGACTTTTATGGGGGCGTACGGATTCTTGAAGGTGCTCATGATTATTGCCACTCTCGGTTTAGTGTTAACCGCTTTGTACATCTTGTTGACGGTCAAGAAGGTTTTCTTTGGACCCTTGAATGAAAAATATGCCAACCAAGAGTTTAGTCACCCGTGGTGGGAACAGGTCCATGTGGTTGGTTTAGTCATCGTCATGATTGTTTTCGGCATCATGCCGAGTCTAATCACTTCCGTTGCGCAAAGCTCATTAGGGCCAATCGTGCGGGCATTTCATGGAATGATGAGGTAAGCTAAAGAGATGGATTTAACGTCGTTATCACCTGAAATCTTGCTCCTTGTCTTATCGGTGGGAATCTTAGGTTTGGATTGGTTTCTTCCAAAAAAAGAAAAATACGTGATTGGCTATTGTGCCATCCTTGGACTTTCGCTCATTTTTATCGTGGTCCACTTTACGTATGGGACTCGGCTCTTCCCTGAAGCAGCCAATGTACTGATGAGTCTGCCGGATGGGGGTTCTTATTTCCAAGGGTTTGTGGTTGATGCTCTAGCACTTTTTTTCAAGCGACTCTTCATGGTGGCTGCGTTGCTTGCTCTGGTGTATTCCTTGGCTTATTTTAGTGAAGATGCCCCTTTTCAGGGAGAATACTACGCCCTCATTTTGTTTGCGACACTTGGATGTTTCTTGCTTGTCAGTGCATCCGATCTTCTCGCAATCTTTGTCTCTTTTGAACTGATGAGTCTTCCCCTGTACATTCTGTGTTCTTATTTAAAGCATAATTCAAGATCAAGCGAAGCGGGCCTCAAGTATTTTCTGATGGGTGCGGTCACTTCGGCATTGCTTCTTTATGGCATCAGTCTTGTTTATGGTTCACTTGGAACAACCGATTTGCGCCACTTGGTTTCTCCAGGTCCCGTGAGCCTAGTAAGGCTCGCGCAAGATCCAGTGCTTCTCATGGGGCTTTTGTTCATTTTGAGTGCTCTGGCGTTTAAGATTGCCGCTGTTCCTTTTCACATGTGGGCACCCGATGTTTACGAGGGGGCTCCAACGCCCGTGGTGGCGTTTTTGGCGGTCGCTCCAAAAATAGCGGTGATCGGGTTGTTGATACGCGTGTTTCTTTCGAGTATGTCGGAGGCAGGACTCTTTTGGTCTTGGGCTTTCGCGATTTTGGGTGCGCTTTCAATGACTGTTGGAAATCTGATGGCCCTCCATCAACAAAATTTAAAGAGGCTGCTGGCTTATTCGGGAATCACTCAAATGGGCTATTTCTTGGTTGGACTCTCCGCCATGGCAAGCTTGCCCCCCCTTTCTGTTCCATCTCTCCAAATCGCCTATCAGGCCGTCTTATTTTACCTCGTGGCTTACCTGTTCAGTGAACTGACTGCTTTCGGGGTGGTGACCTACCTTTCAGCCAAAGGGTATGAGACGGTGAACAGTTGTCGCGGGCTTAGTTCCCGATATCCGATCGTTTCGTTGGTTTTCCTGATCTCTCTTTTGTCTTTAGCAGGTATTCCCCCGATGGTCGGTTTTGTTGGCAAGTTTTATCTTTTCGTGGCTGCATTTAGCAGCAAACTCTACTGGCTTGTAGCCCTGGGTGTGTTGAACAGCGTCGTCTCGCTTTTCTACTATCTGCGAATTGCCAAAGCGATGTACATCGAAAAAGAAAGCCAAGAGGTCAAACTAGGAAAGCCGTTCATCCCATTGGAAACAGCGCTTTGGGTTGGAGGTTTCGTGGTTGTTCTGATTGGAATTTTCCCGAAGCTTGTGGTTAATCTAGCCGTTTCAGCGCTTCAACGTTACTTGGTTGGATTCTAATCGAAAATGGTTGCTAGTGCTTTACTTTGGAGAGGAACTCTGTTTCAAGCGGAGACTTAAGGTGAGAGGTCTCGCCAAAACGTGCAAGCTCTTTCTTAGCTGATTCACTCGTCGTGATAACGTTGCGTCGGTGATCCGGGTTAGTAAAGCGGAGATTGTCAAATCGTATTCCCATCAGATGATTCATGATGACATAAGAGCCTACAAACGTCTCAGATTGACCAGGGGTGTAATAGCTAGCCCCCGATGACATCGGAAGAGAACTCGTGAAGGAAACGCCTGGAAAGGAAACTTCTGGAACCGTTACGGTAGGGACGTAGATGGGCTGGAGATAAACACCGCTTTGTTGTGGGGCAAAATTCTGCATTTGCGGCGTAAGGATAGTAATGTTGGGCACATTGACACTCGTTGAGGGGGAAACCTGAGTCATGGTAGGGGTCATGTTAGCTAATTGGAGTTGTGGTATGTTCACCGAATTAATGGTTACGGTGGTAACGATAACCTGCGGAGTTTGGATAGCGTTACTCCCGCCATAACTATCAGCGAAAGCACTGGTAAAGGAACACCAACAGAGAAGAAGTAACGAAGTAAGAATTTTAATTCCCTTTAGCATGATTCACCTCTCTCCTTAATTATATACCCTTGCGCTGATGAAAATCATCATCCAGATTTTGCCAAGTTGTTAACTTATCGTCACGTGAATTCCGGATGAATTGATCCCCTTCGGGGACGCCAAGATGCTTGTCCAGCAGTCAGTGGCGTCACGGATGACGACCTCCGGCGGCCACAGGATGTGATCGGCCGCGGACACGGATGTGATAAACTGCTGGACTTCTACCCTCCATCAAGAGTTTAGGGCCGCTGGTCCGGAGCCTGTGTTCGTTGCATCCTCCTCGGTTCCTTCCCTAGGCTTTTCCGCAGATTGCTTGTTCACTCGAGTCAAACCCTCCATCATGACCTTCATCACCGCTTCGGCTAGGCGTTTTGAGTCGTGCCGCACAAGGTCAGTCTCGCTAATGAGGGGGAGAGGGACGGGAGAAATTCCCATCCCCCGAATCTCGTCAAGATCGGGTTCCACAAATTGGGCCCCGGTTTCCTTATACTTTGCCCGAAGTTTGTGCCCGGGAGCCAGGGTATTTACCAAGGCAAACTCAATGAGGTTTGGTCCGAATTGCTTCGTGAAGACCTTGAGGTGATTGGAAGCGGCGTAGCCATCTGTTTCTCCGGGTTGGGTCATGCAATTGCAAATGAAGATCTTTACCCCTTGAGCATTTCGGATGGCTTCAACCATTCGAGAAATCAAGAGGTTGGGCATGATGCTTGTGTAGAGAGAACCTGGACCGAAGACGATGGCATCCGCTTCCTTAATGGCTTGAATGACTTCTTCGAGGGGTTGAGGTCGATGGGGCTTAGAAAAAAGACGCTTGATCTGTTTCCCATGTCGGCTGACCTCCGATTCTCCTTCGATCAAAGTACCGTCCTCTAATTCTGCGCACAGCGTTAGAGACTCCGAAGTGGCTGGAAGAACTTTTCCTCGAATGGCCAACACACCGCTTGACGCTTTGATGGCTTGGAGGAAGTCTCCTGAAATGCCAGTCATGGCCACCAAAAATAAATTTCCGAAACTGTGTCCTTCTAAACCGTCCCCCTCACTGAATCGATATTGGAGAAGCTCGCCCAAAATTTCGGAGTCTGCCAGCGCGACAAGACAGTTTCGGATGTCGCCAGGGGGGAGAACGCCAAGTTCTTTTCGGAGTCTCCCCGACGATCCCCCGTCGTCTGAGACGGTGACGACCGCGACGATGTTGTTCGTGTAGTCTTTTAAGCCCCGCAACAAGGTGGAAAGCCCAGTTCCTCCTCCGATGGTCACAATCTTAAAGCCGCGACTGAGCGAACGTTGCTGGTAAACGATGTCAACCAGAGAATCACGATTCCCGGGTGTAACCGCATTGAGGATCGATCGCATGCATCCCCAGATTCCAAAAGCTGCCAAAAGAAGACCACCCACCAACATGAAAGTGTACAGGAATGGAATGGAGACCCTGTTTGAAACAGCCCAAGCGAAAACTCGGTTTGTATACGAAACCAGAACATTGGTGAAGTTGTCAATTCCTCCGGTATAGTTTTCAAGCCTGAGGTTGGCCAACAGAATAAGACCGTGGGCAAAAATCAATACACCAAGTATGGAAAGACCAAGCCATCGCTTGATTCCCATCCCCGGATAAAACCATTTCAAAAAGTTCAACGGTGTACGTCCCGGTGTTGAACGCGGACAGGGTAGCGTTTTTTCAGTAAGAATCGGGAGACTTCATTCGCTAAAACAATGGAGCGATGACGTCCTCCGGTACAGCCAATCGCTAAGGTGACATGATGCTTTCCTTCCTTTTCGTATTGCGGAATAGCAAAGTCGAGAAAGGGGAGGAGAAAATCGAGAAACGTTTTGGTGTCAGGTTGATGCAGGACAAATTCTTTCACTGGAAGATCGTTCCCGGAAAGATTTTGCAGCTTGGCTTGATAATAAGGATTCGGAAGAAAGCGGACATCGAAAACCAAGTCAGCATCCAGTGGAATTCCATATTTGTAGCCAAAGGAGAGAACGGAAATTCTGAGCGGCTTCCCGCTGGAAGGGGAGAAATAAAGGGCCATGAGCTCTTCGCGGAGTTGGGCAGCTGTGTACGACGAGGTGTCGATAATCTTGCCTGCCATCCCTCGAACCTCGTAAAGGCGTTTTCGTTCTTGTTGGATCCCATCTAAAACACGTCCAGAGCGTGAGAGGGGGTGTTTTCGTCGAGTTTCGCTAAAGCGACGTACCAACACTTCATCGCTTGATTCTAGGTAAAGGACTTCGAAGGAAAATTTTCGCTTCTTGACCAGCTCAAGGGAAGAGGAGAGCTGGTGGAAAAACTCACCGCCACGAATGTCGATCACCACGGCGATGTTCTTAATCCCTTTCTTGTCGCACACTTCTGCAAACTGGGGTAGCAAAACAGCCGGAAGATTATCCACGCAAAAGTAGTTCAGATCTTCAAAGAGGTGCAGAGCTAAAGTTTTTCCAGAGCCGGATAGCCCTGTTATAAGGACGAACTGTTTTTTCGTGCTGCTGCGGGTTGGTTTCACGTGACGTAACTCATTTGGACTTCGCCAGTGCTAAGGTTTTCCCTGTCCATTTTTTAACAAGTTGGTTACAAATGAAGCTTGATTTGGAGAGACTTTTCTGCTAAGATACAACCTGCATCAGAAAGGAGTGCTAATCATGAACAATTGGATAAAGGTTGGAGCAGTTTTGCTTGGAGCAGGGGCTGGTGGATGGGGTGGATATCAAGCCGTGGAGAACCTACGTCCATATAACGATCTTGAACGATTGGCGGTAAATCATGTGCGGGTCATTCAACCCCAGGATGATCGTTTTTTTGAAGACGAAGGTGGAGTCAGACGTCGCTTCTCGTATCCGGTTGAAATGCATCTCAAGAACGAGCTTCCCCAGGTAGAATCCATTGAACGAGTGACCACTTACACGGGAGGAGGGAATCCGGTCATTACAGCGCGCTCTTCTGTTTCATATGAGAATGGCGTAGTCTACAGGGCGAATAATCCAAACTTTCGGAATAACAGAGTAGAATACACCACGACTATCAAGCTCAGGGAACCTGTCAGCAGTCTGTCGGTTACCTTCCCCGAACAAGAACAGATGGAGCAAGCCAACTTGAGGCGACTTGGCGCTTTATACGATTGGCCTATGGATGGAGCTGGCCTAGCTGCGTTTACTGTCATGCTTCTGGTTACAAGAAAAGGATCAAAAGAGGAAGGTTGATTTTTTCAAGAAGCCTTTTGCAAGATCTTTTCAGCGAGTTGGCGGGAACACTTTAATACCTGTGCGATTTGTTCAGGAAGAGCCACTTTGACTTGATCAAGTGAACCAAAGGCTTCGAGGAGCTTTTGAACCCGTTTTTTCCCTACCCCGGCAATTTCTTCAAGAATGGAGTGTGTCATTTTCTTTCCTCGCTTTTGCTTGTGGAACGAGATGGCAAATCGATGCGCTTCATCTCTCACTTGTTGCAAGATGCGTAACCCTGCATCATGCCGCGAGAGTTTGATCGGTTTTGAACGGGTGGGGAGGTAGATCTCTTCTTCTTCCTTGGCTAAGCTTAAGATCGGGATATCCATCCGGCGATGCTGAGTCAAAACCTTGACCCCAACTGAGAGCTGCCCTCTTCCACCATCGAGCAAGATCAAGTCGGGTTGGGCTGAGAAGCTCGGATCCTCTTCGCTTTCAGAAAGTCTTTGGATTCGCCGGCTCAACAGTTCTTCCATCATGGCAAAGTCATCCGGGGTTTTCTTTCGCTGGATGGCAAACTTTCGGTAATGACTTTTCTCTGGTTTCCCTCCTTGGAAAACAACCATCGACCCGACCGACTCTTCTCCAAACAAAGTGGAGATGTCATAGCCTTCAATCCGGAAGGGAAGTGTTGGGAGCAGAAACAGATCTCGCATACCTTGTAAAGCCTTCATCATCCCTTGGGATCGCGTCTCCTTAAACAAGGCCAACTCCAAATGGTGTCTCGCGTTTTTCTCGAGGAGATCGAGCATCTGCTTCTTTTCGCCCCGTTTTGGGACTTCCAGTTTCACCGAATGTCCAGCACGGTTTGTTAGAAACGCTTCAAGCAGAGTGTTTTCCTTCGTGTCAAATACTGAAAAAATGTGAGAAGGAATAGCGCTAAGGTCCTGGTAATATTTTTCGATAAAGGCAGAAAAGCTCTCTTCCAAGCTTGATTCTACGCTTTCGAAAACAAACTGATCTTTTCCAATGAGTTTTCCTTGTCGAACATGAAAAACAGAAGCAGCAGAAAGTCCCCTCTCCTCTGCAATTCCTACATAGTCTTCGTCCCCTTCCCGATTCGAAGCCACCTTTTGTCGAACCATCACTTGTTGCAGTGACTCAAGTTGATCCCGAATAATGGCGGCTCGTTCAAACTCAAGGTGAAGTGAAGCCTCTTTCATGCGATTGGTGAGCTCCCGAACCAGAGGCTCTCCATTCCCTTCAAGAAAGTGAATAACCCCGTCCACAGAACGTCGATACTCTGCCTGGGTGATGGCGGCGATGCAAGGGGCGGTGCATTCTTTCAAGTGATAGTACAAACAGGGGCGATCATGACCCGTTATTTTCATCGTGCACGACCGGATCTGGAAAATCTTTCGAATGGTTTTTAAGGTTTTGCGCATGTCACGAGTCGAAACGTAAGGGCCAAAGTAACGATTTCGGTCATCCAGCCGCTTTCGTGCGATGGTGATGTACGGAAAGGGATCAGTCATGACCACTTTGATGAGCGGATACCGTTTGTCATCTCGAAATCGGACGTTATAGGGGGGATGATGTTCTTTGATGAGATTGTATTCAAGAAGCAAGGCTTCCAATTCGGAATCACATAAAATATAGTCCAAATCGTCGATCTTGGCTAACAGAAGTTGTAATCGGGGGTTTGCGTTTGCCTGCTTTCTAAAATAGGAAGAAACGCGATGGCGCAAAGCAGCGGCTTTGCCCACATAAAGCACTTGCCCGGTTGAATCTTTAAAAAGATAGACCCCCGGTTTCTCAGGAAGTGTTGAGAGTTTTTCTAAAGCTTTCTCCATGACTTAATCTTTCATGAGCCGACCCAAGGGGACGAGCTTGATGTTTTCTTTTTCAAGCCTTGGAATCGATTGCTGGATAACCTTCAAGGTAATCAGATGAGGGTGACCAATGGCAATGGCTTTCCCTTTTACTTTTGCTGCCTTGATTAAGTCGTCAATCTTTCCTTTGATCGCTTTTTCATTTACGTCGTTATCGAGGAAAATCTCTCGCCGTTCGGCTGGTACTCCCGACTCGCGGGCTTCATCGTAAAGTATCGAGTTGGGCGTGGTTAGACTGTCGACAACGAAAAGGTGATGGTGCTTGGCTTCCAAAGCGATCATACGAGTGATTTTTGGATCCGTGGTCCCTTTTGAGCCAAGATGATTGTTGATTCCTTGAACTCCGGGGACGGTTTTCAAGTCTTGCTCAAGGGTTCGTTCCATCGCCTTTTCACTCATGGTCGTGATCAAAGCACCTGGCCCCAGGAAATAATTCTCTGCTTTTGCTTCCACGGGTAGGTGGAGTAGGGTTGTCCTTCCGCGTTCTTCCGCCATACGGGCAATCGACTCTGAATAGCGGAGTTTTGGAAGGATTGATAGGGCTATCGGGTGAGGAAAGTCAAGAAAAGGCTTGGCGATTTCCAGACTGTTTCCGAGATCATCAATGATGATGGCGACAAGTGACGTGGAGCGGGTTGTGGCTTGACTTTTTGAAACCTCACTCGGGTGGGATTTCTTTGGTGAAACCGCGGTAGAAACCGGTATCTCCTCTTTCTTCCGTTCTGTGGCAGATTGCTTCGGAAGCATGAGGGCTATCGGAGTTTGTGTCCGCCTTCTCCAGGAAAAAATAGCAAAAACCAATCCGACAAGAAACCCAAAAAGTAAGAGGTAAATCCAGCCTGTTACAGCTGCATCTCTGCTTTTCTTTCGGATAAACTCTCCTTTAAAATGCCAACGGCTTTTTGCAATTGTTCATCTTCCGCACCATCAAAGGCATGCCCTTTGGCCGCAATGGGGATGTCTGGCGTAATTCCTTTCTTGTCAATGTCGCGCCCGCTTGGGGTGGCATAGTGAGCAATCGTGATCTTCGCTGCTCCTTTATTGGCCAAGCGAATAATCGTTTGGACACTTCCTTTTCCAAAAGTGCGTGTTCCAATGATTCGAGCCCGATGATAGTCTTGGAGGGCGCCTGCGGCAATTTCAGAAGCACTCGCTGAGAACTCATTGACGAGGACGGCCATGGGATAATCGGGATGTTCGCTTCCGTCAGCAAACTCTTTGTCCACATGACCATTTCGCTCCACAACGGAAACTACCACGGCGCCGCGTGGAAGAAACTTGCTGCAAACCTCTCGTGCCGCATCAATGTAGCCACCCCCGTTGTTTCGGAGGTCCAGGATATAAGCTCTGGCTCCATGTTCTTCAAGAGTTCGAAGTGCCTCTTCGATTTCTTGACCTGAAAATTCTCCAAAAGTTCGCAAGCGGACATAACCGATGTTTCCGTCCTTTATTGTAGAGGAAACGCTCTTAACCCGGATCAAACTTCTTCGAATCGCATAATCCTTTTCAGCGCTGGAGCCTTTCCGCCGAATGGTGAGCGTGACATCGGTACCGATGGGGCCACGAATGGCACGTTGGGCTGAATCAAGGTCGATTCCCTTCGTTGGTTTGTCGTCGATTTTCGTAATGTAATCCCCTGATTTTAGGCCGGCGTGAGCAGCCGGAGTGTCATCAATGGGCTCAAGGACCATCAGTTGTTTCGTTCCCTTTTCAAGTTCAATGTAGATGCCGATTCCGCCGAAATTTCCGCCGTTCATTTGTTCGGTGAGGGATCGATATTCTTTGGGAGTCAGGTAGATGGTGTAGGGATCGCCTGAGGATTCAAACATTCCCCGTAACGCATCGGTCATCAAATCGTCAGGCTTGACCTTTTCGCCGACTTGGGATTCAACTTGCTCGAAGGTTTGACGAAAGGTTTGAAGGTCTTCCGAGGCGTTGTCTGTCAAGGTTTCCGCTGGAATGGTGTGTGAAATCTTTTGATGGGTTAACGCCACATCGATCCCCTTGATGGCGCCGTGAATGAGCGTCTCAGGCTTGAGGGGGTGAATGAAATATTTCATCAGATGGTAATAAGTTTCCGAAAAAGTATCAAAATCGGCTTGAGTGGTGGAATGCGCTACAGGAGAAAATTGAAACGAAAGTACCAAAGCAAAAACAAGTAGGAAACTAAAGAGAATTCGAAGCCAGGCCGCTTTCTGTGACATTTATACACCCCTAGTTGAGTTAGCTGTTTTTTGGCCAGCAAACAAAGTTTTCATTCGAAGGTTATAAGCTTACGTATTATTTCTTGAATCACGGCCTTACCCCTCTTGCTAGAACTTTCCCATGGGATCCACGGCCGTTCCATTTTCCCGAACCTCGAAATGAAGGTGCGGCCCATTGGCATTTCCTGTACTCCCCACGGCGGCAATCGTTTCCCCTCGCTGGACGCTTTGACCCTGGTGGACATAGAGCGCCGAACAATGAGCATACAAGGTCGAAAGGCCGTTTCCGTGATCAATCACCACCGCTTGCCCATAGCCTCCATACCATCCGGAGTAAATGACCACCCCGTCGGCCGCCGCGTGAATCGGACTACCTCGACCTGCGCCAATGTCCACTCCCGTGTGAAAAAGCTGTCGCCCGAAGATGGGGTGCATTCGCCATCCAAAGGGAGAAGTAATGTAATGAGTATTGACTGGCCACAACAAGGCACCCGTGAAGCCGGTGAAATGGTGCGTGGTTCGTAATCGTGCTTGCTCCCGACGAATCAAGTCTTGCATTTCACGTTCAAGGGCAGCTGAAATCTCCTGGAGTTCCACGACATGGCGAGCGTAGGTTTTCCGCTCTTCTCGCACATTCCCAAGCAAATTTTCTCTTTGATTGGTGATGTTTGAAAATACGTTATATTCACCTTTCACTTTTTCGCGTAACCCATGGACTTCTTGATATTGATGGTTCAAAATGCTTTTCTGAATCGCGATGTGATCTTTTTGGGCTTCGATGTCACGGGCCAAAGCAATGTCTTGGTTAATGATGAGCCCCAAATAATAAATGCGATCTAGAAGGCTCGAATAGGTTTGTGCTCCAAAAAGAAAATCAACCAATGGAACCTTTCCATTCTTATAAACACTTTGCAATCGATCGCCAATCAGGAGCTTTTGATCATTGAAGAGTTCTTCCGCTGCCCGAAGCTTTCTTTTGGTGAAGACGAGGCTGAGCTCGGTTCGTCGAAGCTCCACGGAATAACGATTGAGATTATCGGTGGCTCGATGAAGATTAATTTGCGATTCATGCAATTGATGCGACAGATCAAGCTCGCGAAGGTTGGCTTCATGAAGGCGTTTTTTGGCTTCCCTCAGTCGTTCCTGAACTTGTCGAAGCTGTTCTTTCCGTTTTTCAATGAGTGGTGAATGGGGTTTGGCTAAACTCCAAGGGGAAACAAGCAGAATGAAAAAAGCAAGAATAAAGAGCCGATATGCAGTCGATTCTACTTTCATGGTACCTCTTCTAGCAATGAAGATATCGATTAACCGAAAGATAGCTTCCCGAACACCCCACCGAGGTTCCAATCACCAAGAGCCAAAGCATGAGCGGGAACAACTCATGGCCTTTGGCAAGAGGTAAAATGGGAAAAATGATAGACATTTCGCTCACCAAAGCGTGATAACATGGGGCAAGGAAGATGAGGGCCAATGTCGCACCTAAAAGGCCGTAAAAGGCTCCTTCCAAAATAAAAGGCCACCGGACAAAACTTGACGTTGCACCCACAAGTTGCATGATTTCAATCTCTTTCTTTCTTGAGAAGACGCAAAGTCTAATCGTGTTGTGGATAATCATAAGTGTACACAGAAGCATCAAAATTACTAAGCCAAGAAAGAGTCGCTCTGCTGTCTTAAATAGAGAAACGAATTGGTCAATGATTTTCTGGAAGTAATTGACTTGTTCCACTTCTTTCATGGATTGAATCGCGGAGGCCACCGCCGGAATGCTTTCCGGATTATCCACCTGGATTGATAAGTAGGCTGGAAGCGGGTTATTGATGATCCCGGATAAATCGATCTCTCCCTTGGTGTCCTTTCGCAGCTCGCTCAGGGCTTCATCACGGGTCACATACCGAACGGATCGAATATGGGTGAGGGAAGCCAGATGATGTTTAAGTGTTAAAGCTTGGTCATCGGTTGTTTGCTGTTTGAGGTAGGCGTGTATTTCAAGTTCGGAAGCAATGGCGCTACGGATTCTTTGAAAATTCATGAAGAAGAGTAGAAAAAGACCGAGCAAGAAAACGAGAATGGTTACGGTGGTAACCGAAGCTACCAGCATCAGGATGTTGCGTTTTAAGCTGTTGGAAAGCTCAAGGAGAAAGAACTGAAGAGTTCGAGAGGCCAAGTCGATTTGCTCCTTTAATGTATTTTTCGATCGTTTCACCTTCGTAAATGAAGATCACTCTTTTTTGTAGGCGTTCAATCCAATCGATGTTGTGTGTTGCCACCACGACAGTGGCTCCTTCCTTGTTGATTTGTTCAAAAATTTGCATGATCTCCCAACCCGTTTCTGCATCCAAATGCCCCGTGGGCTCATCCGCAATCAAGAGATTGGATCCGTTTACGATTGCCCTTGCGATGGAGGTGCGTTGTTGCTCCCCACCTGATAGGTGCTCAACATTTTGATCGGCTTTATGTCCGAGAGCAACCAGTTGCAAGGCCCGTCCGACCTGCCGTTCTATTTCATGCCGATCGGTACCGACGACTTCGAGAGCATACGCTACATTTTGGAAAACGGTGCGCCCGTGCAACAGTTTGAAATCTTCGAAAACAACACCAAGCGTTCGTCGAAGATACGGAATCCGCTTTGGAGGAATTGTTCCCACATTCAAGCCATTAACCCAGATTTCACCGAAGGTTGGTTTTAATTCTCGGTAGATCATTTTGAGAGCGGTTGATTTTCCGGAACCGGTGGGACCTGCGATGAAGACAAACTCTCCTTTTTGAATCGTTGCGTTAATTGCTGAGAGCGCCCTGACCCCATTGGGATAAGAAAAGCCGACTGATCGAAACTCAATCATAATTTACTCCATTATAGCATGTCTTCATGCGCTGTGTAAAGATCTTCCTTTGTTTCCCAAGAGTTCGAGAACAAGGTCAATATTGCCCATCGCTTTTTTCGCTATCGGCTCCACGGAGATCTCTAAATGCTTCCGGTATTGGTTTCTGTTTTGCCAGATTTGGCTCAAGGTGTCAGCAAGATTATGCGAAGAGAGTTCATCGAGGGTTAGGGTAGGGCACGCAAGGGATTCTGCAAGGTTCCGCACCTTGTCATCATAAGAAATGGCAATCGAAGGGACATGGGATCTTGCGGCAAAAAGTATTGCATGATAACGCATGGCCACCAGAAGCTCGAGGTTACTGATAACGCTTAGCAGTTCACTTGGGGTTAAAGCATCCAGAATGGTGACATGAGGAACGGCCAATGAATGGCTCAATAATTGGGTAAGTTCTTTGTCTCGACTGGCTTGAAAGGGAAACAAAACCGGGAGCGCCTGTTGGTTTGTTGCGAAGGCAGAAATTGATTTTGTTAGGGATGGAATCGACGCTTCTATGCCTGGCCAGTGCCGGATCACGAGACCAAAAAGGGCTTTGGACCCTTCAGGAAGACTCCAGCGAAGGCGGGCCTCGTTCCTGGCTTCTTCCTGTGGAAGGGGAAAGAGGAATGCAAGGTCAGCGGTAACCTCGATTGATTTTCTTACACCGAGGGATTTCAAGAGAAGCTTAGAAGGTTCATCGCGCACGGTGATCTTGTCGATGAAATGATTGGATACCATCCGGGTGAAGTATCTTCCTAAGGTGGAGGAGATTGGCCCAATGCCTTGTGCAAAGATCATGGTTTTCTTTCCAAGGAGTTTTGCAACAAACGGGATACGGAGATAATACAACAAGCTCTTAAAACTTGTGGTGTCTTGAAATAGCCCTCCCCCTCCAGAAAGGATCAACTTGGAACGCTGTATCGCGCGGAGAACTTGAGAAAAGTTTTTTCGATGATACGTTTCAACTTGGAAATCCAGTTTGGTTTTTTCGGGTGTGTGGGTTAGAACCGCAACCTGGAGGCCATGGTTCTTAAGGGCGAAAACGGCTGCTTCCAGAATCGCTTCATCCCCGGCATTTCCAAACCCGTAATACCCAGAAAGCAAGACATCGTGCTTTATGGACATTTAGAAAGAACAATCACAATTCGCTTATTAAGTTTTTTGGAGTAAGGCATCAGGTGCTCGACGATTGGATTCTGGACGGCCGATGCCGTGATAGTCAAAACCAAGTTTGGTCATTCGGGTGGGATCCAGAAGATTTCTTCCATCCAGGAAGATTGGCTGGCGCATCGACTTCTTGATGGTGAGAAAATTAACGTGCTTAAAAACGGACCATTCGGTTGCCAAAACAATGGCATCCGATCCTTTGGCGGCATCATACGGATCCTCGGCATAATGGATCGAAGGGAATTCCTTTTTTGCGTTTTTCATCGCCACCGGATCATAAACACGGACGCTTGCCCCTTCCTTCAATAAAGACTGGATGATCTCCATGGAGGCTGCTCCGCGGAGATCATCGGTTTGGGGTTTAAAGGAGAGACCCCAAACGCAAATGATCTTGCCATCCAGTTTTCCGAAGAGTTTCTTAATGCGATGGAAAGGGATCTGTCGCTGCTGATCGTTGATGTCGCGTACGGCCTTCAACAGTTTGAAATCGTAGCCGATTTGGTCGGCAAGATGAATGAAGGCATCGAGATCCTTGGGGAAGCAAGCTCCGCCGTAGCCAATCCCTGCATTCAAGAACTGTGTTCCGATGCGAGTATCCAGGCCTACCCCTTTGGCCACCTTCATCACATCGGCTCCCGTTTTCTCGCAGATTTGACTGATGGCGTTGATGTAAGAAATCTTCATGGAGAGAAAAGCATTGGAAGCGTGTTTGATGAGTTCAGCGCTTTCAATGTCGGTGATGAGAAGTGGAGCGTTCAGTGGTTCAAAGAGTTGAACGAGGGCTGACGCGGCGCGCTGGTTGGACACACCCAAAACGATTCGGTCAGGATGCATGAAATCGTGAATGGCGTTTCCTTCACGCAGAAACTCAGGATTGCTGGCTAAGTCGAATGTTGCTTTGCTGTTGACCACAGACCGAATTGTCTTCTCAAGCCATTGAGCGGTCTGGACTGGCACCGTGCTCTTTTCCACGATGAGTTTATAGCCATTCATGTACTGCCCAATTCGTTTGCCAACAACTTCCACCGCCGATAAATCAGCTTCACCAGAAGGTTTGGGGGGAGTTCCAACGCAAATGAAGATGAGTTCAGATTGTTCGATTGCTTCTTGAATGCTGCTGGTAAAGGCTAAACGCCCCTCCTCCGTATTGGTTTCGATCAGCTCGTGGAGTCCTGGCTCATAGATGGGAGTTTTACCCGATTTTAAGAAGGCAATTTTTTCTTGGTTGTCGTCCATGCAAAGGACTTGATGGCCAAGATCTGCCAAACAAGCTCCAGTAACAAGGCCAACATACCCTGATCCAATGATGCTAATTTTCATGACAGGGCTACATTCGAGTCAGTATATTGATACCCTTCATGAATTCATCCCCTTCGGGGACGCCAAGATGCTTGTCCCGCGGTCACACGGATGTGAACAACCGGGGGATGCCCTGATTAAGTGTCCCAAAGCAGCAGAATAGAGAACCCCTAGGATTCCCTTTGGAAGGCTTCGATAGAAATCAGATTGCGGTTTTTTGAAGAGTACGCAATTTGCTCCCAGTTCGGATGAAAAACAGGAGGATCTTCGGGGACCTCGTGTCCCCGTAAAACCGAGAGCAATTGCGAAAAAAAGCGCTCTTCGCTGATGGAGTTAAAGAAAAGTTGACTGTGGCAGTATGATTCCTTATCAGGGGTCACTCCCACAATACTGAGAAGTTGACCGTCCGTGGAGAAGGCGGGAGAGGATCCAAAAAAATAACCCGATCCAGCGTACATCACGCTTTGTTTCCTTTCTGCGTTTGCGCGGAAAACGATAATTTTTCCTTGTACTGTAGCAATCGCGAGAGTGCCATCAGCGGCATAGATCGGCTGTTTGTTGCAAATAACATCGTTTTCGCGGTAGGTCAACAATGGATCAATTTCTCCATTTCTAGGGTCGACCCGATAGAAGTTTCCGTCACCTACAAGCGCTATCTCGGTTCCATTTGGAGAAAAAACTGGATCACCATTAAGATATTGTCCGACCTTGGAATGAGGGCTCTCTACTTCAAAGTGCGGCTTTTCACTTCCAGAAGCAACTAAGTGCACTTTTCCAGTTTCTTTAGATATATCATAAGCTGTAAACGCTAAATTGCTTCCATCTGGAGAATAACTCGGGGTGGAGATGAGCCAATTCCCGACCTCTATTGGCACGTGAGATCCTGAAGGGATCTCAATCCTGTGAAGCTTACCGGGACAATGCTCTCCAAAGGCAATTTGTTTTCCATCGGGTGCAAAGACCAAGCGTGTTGACTGTCTAACTGGAAAACTTTGATTAATTCTTGGTTTCCCGGTTTCAGAATCTACGAGATGAAGGTTTGTTGTTTTCTTTTCTTTCTTTTGGTGAGCTAAAAAGGCAATGCTCGTGTCATCAGGAGACCAGACTGGAGAAGATCTAAGTTGGGACCCACTTAAATCAATTTCTGCACGAAGGTTGCCATTGCTCGAATCCACCACCGTGAGTTTTTGTCCTCCAGCCTCTTGCGTGGTAAGCACCATCCTGCTACCCACGTGAGAATAAACGGGTGAGAAAACAAATTTTCCCTCCTTTGTGTAAAGCGGATGGAGTCGGACAACCGGTGTAGGTTTCATTGTTTACAGGCTCCTTTGTGTGAGTTCAGACCAAATCATAGCATAGCGCTTCAACACTTTCAATCGTTTGAAGTTGCCAAATTGTTAACAAATCCTCAAACCATAGTGAATCAATTTGGGAAGGGATTGGTGAGGCTCGAGCGAATACTCCAAAGCTTGGGAAAAACACACGCCTCGTCTTGGTCCTTGGGTGTCCTGCAGCAAGCCGGATAAAAGGATCGCCGAATAATAAGTTCGGAGTAGGCGGAGGAATTCTCCCTCTTCAGCCGGTTCAGTCACAACGGATGATCCCAGTGAGAATTGAAAACCCAGAAGGAGGAAAAATTGGTTGCTATTTCCATGAAACAACTTCTTGAAGCGGGTGTTCATTTTGGCCATCAAACCCGCCGATGGAACCCCAAAATGGCGCGGTTTATTTTTACTCAACGGAATGGAATCTACATTATCGATCTCCAGAAAACCGTTCAAAAGATAAAGGAAGCTTACCTTTTCTTGCGAGAGAGTGTCAAAGAGGGGAAGAATGTACTGTTTGTTGGAACAAAAAAACAAGCGCAAGAAGCGGTGAAAGAAGACGCGCTCCGGTGCGGGATGTTTTATATCAATCAGCGTTGGTTGGGGGGAACCTTAACCAATTTTCAAAACATTCGAAAACGGGTTGACCGAATGAAGGAGCTGAAGAAGCTGAGTGAGCAAGGGATTTTGGATACCCTTCCTAAGAAGGAAGGAAACAAGATGAAAGATGAGCTCGAAAGGCTTGAACGGTTTCTTTCCGGAATTGAGGGGATGGACAAACTTCCAGGAGCCTTATTTGTCATTGACCCGAAAAAAGAAAGCATTGCAGTAGCCGAGGCGAGAAAACTTGAAATTCCGGTGGTGGCGATCATCGACACGAATTGCGATCCGGATGAAGTGGATTATCCAATCCCGGGAAACGATGATGCAATACGCGCCGTGAAGCTCCTCACCGCGAAAATGGCGGATGCCATTATGGAGGCGAAGCAAGAAATTGCGACGGCGGTAGCAGAGGCCACCGAAGGTGAAACCGTTTCGCTTGAAGAGCTCGAGACTCAGGAAACGGTTGAAGAGCTCTTGGTGGAAGAATTGCTTGAAGAGGTGGAAACGGAATGAGTCCAGGAAATGATGGAACAACGAAGGTGTCAAACATGAACATTTCAGCGGCATTGATTAAAGAGTTGCGTGAAAAGACTGGGGCTGGCATGATGGATTGTCGGAAAGCCCTTGATGAAGCCAAAGGTAGTCTTGAGAAAGCGGTTTTGGTTCTTCGAGAGAAAGGGATGCTGGCTGCTGAACGAAAGAAAGATCGCGCCGCCACCGAGGGACGCATCGAGGCGTACATCCATTTTGGTGGTAAGATCGGCACGTTGGTCGAAGTGAATTGCGAGACTGATTTTGTTGGGAAAACCCAAGAATTTCAAGATCTGTGCAAGAATCTTGCCATGCAAGTGGCTGCATCCAATCCCAAGTGGTTGTCTCGTGATCGTGTCCCGCAAGACGTGGTGACCGAAGAGCGGAATCTGCACAAAATGTCAGCCGAAAAAGATGGTAAATCAGGTGACATTGTCGAGAAAATCGCTGACGGCAAACTTGAAAAGTTTTATCAAACGTATTGCCTGCTCGAACAGCCTTTCATCAAAGATCCAGACCGGACCGTTTCGGCGATCATTAAGGATACGATCGCAAAGGTTGGAGAAAATATTGTGGTGAAACGTTTTGTCCGATTCGCCTTGGGGGATTCGAAGGATTGAACTTAAAGTTTAAGCGAATCTTACTTAAACTTTCCGGAGAAGCCTTGTCTGGCGCCGAGGGATATGGGATTGACCTGAACGTGGTCAAGCGGTATGCGGAGCAGATTAAGGAAGTCCATGAACTCGGTGTTGAGATCGCCATCGTGGTTGGGGGAGGGAACATTTGGCGAGGGGTGGATGAAGGGCATCGGGAAATGGATCGGGCTACCGCGGACTACATGGGGATGCTGGCCACGGTCATGAATGCTCTCTCTTTGCAGGATCGTCTTGAGCACGTTGGCGTGGTGACACGTGTACAGACCGCGATTGAAATGAAAGCCATCGCGGAGCCATTTATTCGACGTCGCGCCATTCGTCATCTTGAGAAAAGGCGCGTGGTCATTCTAGCGGCTGGCAGTGGCAACCCTTATTTTACCACTGACACAACCGCTGCATTGCGGGCCCTTGAAATTGGAGCTGAAGCCTTGCTGAAGGCTACGAAGGTGGATGGGGTTTATGATATGGATCCCAAAAAACACCCACAAGCAGTCAAGTACCATGAATTAACTTATCTGGATGTCCTAAACAAACAATTGAAAATTATGGATGCGGCGGCCATCTCGCTTTGCATGGATCACAAACTCCCCATCATGGTTTTTGACATGGAAAAATATGAGAATCTCAAAGGGATCATTGAAGGGGAATCGGTTGGCACGCTCGTGCGTCAGGAGTAGCCGATGATTGATCAAAGTATTATTGCGCGAATTGAAGACCGGATGAAAAAGTCGGTTGAAGCCATCCGACACGAACTTGCTACCATTCGAACTGGACGTGCTTCCTCTACTTTGCTCGACAAGATTATGGTGGAAGCCTACGGCTCTGAAATGCCTTTAAAGCAACTGGCTGGCATCTCGGTACCGGAAGCTCGATTGATTGTGATTCAGCCGTTTGATAAATCGGTGGTGCAAAGCATTGAGAAAGCCATCCTGAAAAGTGATTTAGGGTTAACTCCCAACGTGGATGGGACCACCATTCGCCTTCCCATCCCCGCGCTCACTGAAGAACGACGCAAAGAATTGGTTAAGGTGGTCAAAAAGAAAGTGGAAGACAGTAAGGTATCCATTCGAAACATTCGCCGAGATGCGAACGAGGAACTGAAGGAGACTGAGAAAAAGGGACAAGCTTCCGAAGATGAAGTGCGGCGTGCGCAAGAACACGTTCAAAAAACCACAGACCGGTACATCAAAGAATTGGATGATGCCTTCAGTGTAAAAGAAAAGGAGATCATGGAAGTGTGATGACCGCCCTCGATGTCGTAGCACTCCCCATGGAGCTTGCTTTAGAACGGCTTTCCCAAGCCGGAATTTTGTCCGAGATCGAAAAGACCTACCCAACCAAGCCGGCCAAAGTCAATGGACAGTGGCGTGTGGTGAGGCAAACGGTGAAGGATGGGAAGACGATCTTGGTGGTTGCAGAGGAATGTGAAGGAGTTTCTCTGTGAAGGTGGTCCAGGATGATACCGATGTCACCGAGCAAGAACTTTCGCTCCTGGATTCGGTTTCGATTCCTCGACACATTGCGATCATCATGGATGGCAATCGTCGGTGGGCTCGAGAACGGCATCTTTCGACAGGTGAAGGACATCGCATAGGGGCTCAGTCGCTTCGCTCCATCGTCGAGGCTTGTGGCGATTTAGGGGTGAAGATCTTAACGGCTTATGCTTTTTCCAAGGAGAACTGGAAGCGTTCGCAAGATGAAATCAAGATTATTCTTTACCTGTTCGATTATTATTTAAAGCGAGAGAGAGAAAACCTAAATCGCAATGGAGTCCGGTTCCAAGTCATCGGGCGGTTGGATGAAATGGAAACCAAACTTCAAGAAGAATTTCGAAAGACAGAAGAATCAACCCGAAACAATACGAAATTGTTGCTCAATTTAGCGGTGAACTATGGCGGGCGATCCGAAATCGTGGATGCTGTTAAAGTCATTGCATCTGAAGTGAAGACTGGGGCACTCGCGATTGAGGATATCAATGATGACACCGTTTCGAACCATCTTTATACCGCTGGACTTCCGGATCCCGACCTCTTGATTCGAACAAGCGGTGAGTTAAGGATTAGCAATTTTCTCCTTTGGCAAATGGCTTATACCGAGTTTTGGTTTACTTCTTTGTATTGGCCTGAGTTTAAAAAGCGCGATCTGGTCCGAGCGATTCTCGAATACCAGCGCCGCAACCGACGGCTAGGCGGAAGCTGAAAAGCCGTATTTTATCTGGAATACTGTTATCTGCGGCTATCACAGCCTGTATCTTTCTCGGCGCTTTTTCTGTGGGGTTCGGCGTTCTCGTTTTAAGCTTTTTATCCCTTTCCGAGTTTTATCGATTGGTGAATGTGGGAAGGTTCTATCAGTGGAGTGGTTATCTTTGTACCATCGCGCTAGTCACCCTTCTCTTGATGAAAGTAAAGCTAGCTTGGCTCCCGATTCTTCTTCTCTTTTTCATTCATGCGGTTTGTCATCTTGTTCCGGGAAGAGGCCACCGTTCGCCCAGATTTCAGTCAGCCCTTGTGGCGGTCGGATTTTTGTTCATCACTCAGGCCTTGAGTTTTTCGATTTTCATTGCCTTTCTTCCAAACGGGGCGTGGTGGCTTTTCCTTTGTGTGGCAGCTACCGCATTCTGCGATGTTGGGGCCTTTTGGGTTGGGAAGGGCTTTGGTAGGCACAAGTTATCACCACGTCTTAGTCCTTCGAAAACCATCGAGGGGGCACTGGGGGGGGTCTTGTTTTCAGTTCTTGTAGCCCTTGGTGTTGGGCAGGTGCTTCAAATTCCCTGGGGCCACCGCATGGTCATGGGGCTCTTGATCGCGCTAGCGGCAATTCTTGGCGACCTCGCAGAGTCCTACGTGAAACGAAAGGTTGGGGTAAAGGATTCGGGCACCTTGATTCCTGGGCATGGAGGAATTTTGGATCGGCTCGATTCTCACTTGTTTGCTATTCCGACGTACTTTGTTTACTTGACGTTTGTTTTGTTAAATCGCTAACCACGCTTCGAAGACGAACCTGACTTTTCCAATCGTTGAAGCAACGTAGCGATAATTCCATCCAGTAGCTTTCGGTGGTTGGGGGGAAATGCTTCGGAGAGAAAATTTTGGAAAGTCGTTTCATGAATGAAGAAAACGAGCCAGTACCACAAAAGATGTTCTTTAGAAACCTTTCGAGAGATCATGAATTTGTGAGCGAGGGGAGCGATTCCACTCTTGCCTTCAAGAAGGTCTTGCACGAACAACTTGACAACCTCATCAGGTTCTTTTTTCCAGAAGTCAGGAACGGAAAAACGGAACAGGCTGTAAACAAAGGCTAAGGGATCGAGGAAGGCGCTCGGGGATTCAAGAGAAAACTCAAGATCAATTAGAAAGAGGCCTTTTTTCCCTTCAAGAATGTTTTGCGGTGCAAAGTCTCCGACAATCATCGTTTTACCCGAACCTGAAACGGGATCGGAAATGCCTGATTGAAGAACCGCATCGATTTTTTTACGCTTTTCCGTGTTCCATTCAAGAATGGTTTGCGTTCGTGAAACGTACGGTTCAAAGTATTGAAGAAAATCCTTTTTTGGAATCGGGCGAAGGGGGTCTTGTATTTTGGAAAGGATTTCACCTGCCCTTTCAAACATGGTTTGAAAGGTGGCTTCAATTGTAGCTTCTCCGTTTGGGCGGCCGAAGGGGAGGCTTAAGATCTGATGCGCAAACGATCGCCCTAGCACTGCTTCTTCGATGAGGACTGGCATTCCCAAAATCTCGGTGCAAGCAAGTGGTCTTGGAATAAAGCGGTGTTTCTTCTTTTCATAAAGCCATTGTGCGTGACGATGTTCCTGAACGATAAACGAAGCAAAGTTTTTGTTGAGGACCCACTTGGTAACCACTTGAGGTTTTTCTGGATTGTCGTGAAACCACAAGGCGACGAGCCTGCTTCGGTCAATGGCTCTGCCGTGAGGGGTTTGTCGGATTCGATACGTTAAGCCTGCTGGAGATCCTGAGAGTCCAAATTGTTTCCACTGGCTAATCAAATAACTCTTGAGTTGCAAAAGAAAATGCGATTGCTCTTGCATGACGCAATCTTTCTCTTTTTGAAGAGGATTCCTTCTCCGCATCGTGCGGAGTGCGGCGCCGACTATGCAACCTTCATTGGATTGCGGGGATCGCGATAGATGGCGTGCTTACGAGACTGAGCAGGATCACCGTTTGATGAGGGGTGAAGGTCGTGTTGACGAATTGAACAATCCGTTTCAGCCGTTTCGGTATCGCGGTTACTTAACGCATGTTGTGAAATTGGAGCTGGGTCTTGAAAATGAAATGAGCGGATGATTACTCGTCTCTTAGCAACCCCACACGTCGAGTTCAATTTCATTGGCAACTCCTTGCCTCTCCCTACCTCTATTATACGACATGGGCCGTATAAATTGTTAAAAATATGTTAACTAGATGTTATAATTATGTTAAAATTTTTACCATGACAAATAGTTCAATAAAGTAACAAAAAAATAAAGAATTGTTCACATAATGGTAAAATGAGTCCTGTACAATGAAAATAAGGAATAAGGAGGTACTTTGGCATGGAATCAAACGTGGTAAAACCGAAAACGGGTGTCACTGCATTAAAGCAAGATTCTCCTCCAGGCACGAATTCAGTTCCGGCTCTCGACTCAAACGCTACCAGTTCCT
Organism: Candidatus Melainabacteria bacterium; assembly: GCA_013286945.1. Lineage (GTDB taxonomy): Bacteria > Vulcanimicrobiota > JABDET01 > JABDET01 > JABDET01 > JABDET01. The sequence goes on along the minus strand of JABDET010000004.1, from coordinate 12,152 downwards.
TTGGGAGCTTGCTTCAGAAGTTTGGGCCGAATACGGATGCGGAAAAGCTTTTTGGACAGGGGTTAAAGACAACGGCCGAGGATGATCTCCGAAATGCTCGGAAAGACATCAGCAAGCAAATTCGCCAGGCCATCGAAACGGGGAATACGGATCTGCTTCATAAGTATCAAGATGAATATGATTCGCTTACCGCTGAGCTCCGGACCAGAGCAGAAAATGCGGTGGTGGCAGCAGCAGAGTCGCATGATATTCTCCCACTTCCGATTGCCAACCCGACTTCCTCAAAGGCAGAGGGGATAAGTCTAAAAACTGAAACTCTCAGTCCAGCTTCATCCGCTGAGCCCAAAGTCGCTATTCCGACCGTGGTTACAAATTCCGAAGACCTCACGAAAAACTCAACAAGCAAGCTGGATTCCGAAGAGCCAGCAAAGCCGTTGGTTATCGAGTCAACGGAAGGCAACTTAGGGGTGCCTCCCCTTGGCACTATCTCAAAAGCCGATGAAGGCATTTCATCTCCTTCCCAAGTCGTGAAGGGGAATCAAGAGATTCCGTCCGCTTCTCCAGCGCCAAATGCCGCCGTTCCCTCTGCGGTTCCGAAGCTTACACCCCCTTCGGAAGAACACTCCTCGCTTCCCCCGACAGGCTCTGTTGGGGCAGTGACACAAAGTTCGCCGAGTTCCAACATTTTCGGAGTTTCCGATGTGGTGTGGGAAAAAATTTCGCGTGATGATCACCTGCGTACAACGCTTTTAGCCTTTCCAAAAGAAGCAGTCGATTTGTATAAAGAAACATCCCCCCAAGAAAAATTGGATATGGCAAAACGTTTAAGTGAGAAGACCCATGTCATGTTTTTCACGATCGATAATCGGGAAGCGTTCGTTACAGGTCAAGTGATGGGTCGAGATACCTTTGCCTATCTTCAAGGGATGATTGACCAACAAGCCAGTGAAGGAAAGATCTCAATGGATCAAGCCATGCGTCAAAAATCTGGCTTGAATGTCATGAAAACGTTATCCCCTGAACAACGGGAAGGGTACCTTAAGCTCCTTCAGGCCGACACCCAAGCCGTCGCTTCGAACTAGCGCCTTTCAGGATACGGCTTTCGCGAAATCGTGAAGCTTGGGGATTTCTTCTAAAAGAGCAAGCCCTTCCAAGAGACCATTTCCGCTATCCAGCTTCGTCATGACCTCATTCCATTCTAGGTTGTTTCCTTGGGTTAAACTCGCGGCCAGGTGCCTTCGGAGGACGTGCAAGGTGAGCGAGATGGAAGCATCGTGCATGCCAGCATGCCAAAACCTAACGGCGGTTTGTCGGAGGTAAGACACGGGAAACGAGAAGGGTCGACGTAGAAGCAGATCCACCACTTTGGAAAGTGAGCACGGATCGTTTGACTTTCGTAAAATGTCAGCGTGAAGCCACTCCCTTACCGGATCTTCTTCAGAGCTCAAGGATTCCCATGTTTCGATCAGCTTCATTCCTTCTTTCAGATCGGCGTTGGTTGCTGCCATTTGCACAAGCGGGGAGAAAATTCCAGACAAGATTAACCCGTTCAGCTGCTTACTCGGGTCGTCTCGGTAAAGTTTTTCATTCATGAAAGCGGAAGAAAAGCGAATCGTCAGATCGTCCAAGATTCCATACCAAGGAGCGGGTCGAGCCAGAAACGGCCAGGGGGCACCCTCTCTCAGGAGTTTGAGCGCATCGTGAAATGCCTTTGTGGATTCTTGTGGCAACTGATGCCAAAAAAGAAGCCTGGCTCGATTCCAATGCGCAGGAAGAAATTGCTGATCCATCTGAACGGCTTGATTAACAGCGGCCAAAGCAAGCTTGCTGTACTTTTTTCGGAGAGGCGAATCAGTCGGCAAAAAGGAAGCACATGACCAGTAAGCCACCCCGACATTGTTGGCCAGGATCGGGTTGCTAAGCTCACTTTCTTCGAGAGCAGGAGGAGGTGACAAAAAAAGACCGCTGCTAAAAAGATCGAGTTCTGAAAGTTGTGAAGAACCCGATTGAATTTGATGGGTGGTCAAGAAGCGATCAAGTTCTTTTTTTTGTTCCTCATGGGTTTTTCGATAGCGATTGAGTTTTCTTTGACCCGATGAGGCAATCGCGAGTCGTTCTTCCGGATTCTCAAGATAATGTTTGAGTTTGCGTATGAGATCGGACTTTTGATAAGCGATGGCCTCCTTCTCTACGTTTAGCCAATCGAGGGTTCCATGATTTTCCTGATTGACAAAGAGAAGTGCTCCACAAGCCAAAACATCGATGCTTCTTTGGTTCAGCACATCCGGACGCACCGCGTGGTTAAACACGATCTTGCTCTTCCGATAAAGATCGAGTGCCTCGTGGTAGTCGATTCCAGAAAGAATCTTGATGTTGTACTGAGGGAGAAGTGTCATGAGTTCTTGAATGACTCGGGCCCGTTCTTGAAACGAGATTTCGTCAACTTGCCCAACAAAAACAACATCAATCGGTCTTTCGTTGTCCAATGGATGAAGAGGGGGAAAGTCGACGGTGACAAGCGGGTGCCAAAATACTTCCTTGGCTCCGGAATCTTTCAAGAAGGGGACGACATCTTTCCCATTAACCACGATCGCGTTAAAAAAAGCTGATGCAATGGCCAAACTCTGGAAATTCAGATGGTAGTCAAGAACAACCGGGATCATGGGCTTGTCGAGGTGATAACAGTCCGGTGGTAAGCTGTTTAACTCAGGATAAAACGTGAGGATGAGATCCGGATCAAAAGGAGCGATTTCCTCAAGCATGGATTGAAAGGTTCGAGCTTGAGGGAAAGCAGCAAAGGATCGGACTTCATGATTGAGCGACTCAAGCTCTTGTTCGATCGAGGTGTATTTCTGAGTGAGTAAAATGCGCATGCGTTGGCTGCTTGTTTCGCCGCAAACAGGCGCTTCCCATTTTAGGAACCTAGTCTAGCGATTTTGGAGATTCGCTTTAAAATATCCCAAAATAGCTTGACAAAGCGCTCTAACCGTGGTAGTGTTATATACAGATATAACACTACATTAGTTGTCGTGGTAACCGATGGATTGAGGGAGTAGGGTAGAAAATGTTCATTGAACTGGACAAGCACAGCGGTGTGCCAATATTTAGGCAGATTGTGGATCAAATCCGCCACCAGATACTAACGGGGATACTGCCTGAGGGGAGTCAACTGATGAGTGTACGGGATCTGTCGGAAGCTATCCAGGTAAATCCGGTGACTATCAGCAAGGCTTACAGCTTGATTGAAATGGAAAAACTTGTAGAACGCCGCCGTGGAATCGGGCTTTTCATCACAAAGCCAAAAGACGAGCTAACCAAGAAAACCAAGCACGACCGACTGGAAGAAATGCTCACGAGTGTTGCCGTATACGCTGTTCAAACCAAGGTGCCCGAATCCGAAGTGCAAAGCATCTTCTCCAAGCTTTATGGATCCTATTCAACCAAGAAAGGAGAACCCAATGTACGAGGATAGCTCTAATTATATGGTTGAGATGAAAAAAATTTCTAAAACATTTGGGAAGGTGCAAGCTTTATCTGAGGTTGACTTGAACATAATTCCCGGAAAAATCATTGGGTTGGTGGGTCCCAATGGGGCTGGCAAAAGCACGCTGCTTCGGCATATGATAGGCTTTTGTCTGCCGACTTCGGGAAATTGTAGAACCTTCGGATGCGATTCCGGGAAACTCGAGCCAAAGGAACTTTCCCGCATCGGCTATGTAAACCAGCCCGTGGAACTCGTGAATTGGATGACGGTGGAACAACTGATTCGTTACGTAGAAGCGTATTACCCCAAATGGAATCGTACGATAGAAGAGCAGCTTGTTCAAGACTTCGAAATTACACGCGACAGGAGAATTGCGGATCTCTCTCCTGGAGATCGACAGAAGCTGGGAATTCTTGTCGCTGTCTGCTTTGAGCCGGATTTACTTATTTTGGATGAACCAGCCTCAGCTCTTGACCCGATTATTCGCTCCAAATTTCTCGCTCTCTTGATTCGCCTTATCCAACAGCCGCACCGGACCATTATTATTTCTTCGCATATTCTAAGCGATTTGGAGAAGGTCATTGATTCAATTCTGGTTATGAACCATGGCGTTCTCCTCAAGGATTGCGGGCTAGACGAACTCAGGCAAGAATTTGTGCATGTTCAGTTGTCTGCCATGAGAGAATCCTTACCTTCGGACATCCCTGTGGATGGAATTATCGAACAAAAACGCGAGGAACGACAAGCCTTGATTACGCTAAAAAGCTCAAGCTTGGACGACTTGAAATACTTTGCTTCGGATCGCGGGTGTGAAATACAAGTCAAACCATTGAGTCTCGATGAGATTTATCGTATTGTGGTGAGTCAGCGACAAGAACTTCGGGTCAAATAGGGAGTCGCAAGGGAGCAAAATCATGAATGCAATCAAGGCAAATTTGAAGCATCTCTATCAAAATAAAAAAATGTTGCTGTTTGTTTGCGTCCTGCTAATGACGCCAGCTATTCTCATTTTGATTCCAAGCGACATTTTTCGGATGTTCATTTCTGTTCAGAGCGCTAGTGCCCTCATTTTGCTTGGCATTTATGTTTACGCTCCCACTTTCTTTTTTCTAGGGAGTTGTTTTTCATTTTTTCATCTTACGGTAAAACGACAATCTCCATTTTGCTTACCTAATCAAGATGGAATCCTCATGAGGGTTCACTTCAGCGAGGCAATAATGGTCAGCCTTCTAGGAGGGGCAGTACTCTTAAGGGCCAGCCTTGTAGAGGGAGTCGGCAGTATCGTCGTTTTGCTCGCAGTTGTCATCGTAAGTTTCCTTCTTTTCATGCTGGCCGGCATCATTCGATTAAAAAAAATCGCTCGATTTTCTTGGCTTATCTTTGCAGCTATAGTTGCGATTCCTTTTTATATTTCCAGAATCCAAGAAGGTGCTGGTCCAGTGCTAATGTACCAGGTGTTTGTGGAGTTTTTTGGGTTGTACTTTGCGGCCGCTCTGCTTGTGTTGGATTACATTCTCATCGGTATGGAAACAGGCAAGAGAAAGGAAGCCACCTTCGCCAACAAGCTATCTCGCGCGAAAGATCAAGAGGAACCTTTCATGATCCAAAGGATCAAGAAGTCCAACGAGTGGCGGATGCTTTGGGGACTCTATCACACAAACGGCATACGTCTGTATAGGTACTTCTTTCTCTCGTCTTTTTACTTCGTGTTGATGATCCTATTTGCTCTAAGCATAGACGCTATCGGAAATATTCTAGCCAAGGGGCCCTCCCACACGACATCAGGAGTATCTCTGGTTGTGTTCTTGTCATCTCTTTTAATGGGAAGAACTATAACTTATTTTGGGCTATGTCTCCCTGTAAGTCGACAACAATTCTTCAGGTCTTTCTTTGCCCTAACTGTGATTAAGGCTTTATCACTGAGTTTTTTAACTTGTATTGGCCTGGAAATTGGGAATCTTTTGCTGCAGAACTGGACATGGTTCTTCGTTTCCAATCATTTTTTCGTCACTGAAGCTTTATCATTGAAGCTTAGTCTTCTCCCAATCATCATTGTTCCCATAGCTGTTCTTTCCTCTTCGTGGGCTCCTTATTTAATTGCGATGGTCATTTGGATACCACTCGGAAGGTTCATACCAAATCTGCCCGGTCATGATTTGCTGATTGCTTCTGTTGTTTTCTGGAGTCTCTGCTGGTTTATTCTTTACCGCCGCTTTAATTACAGCGACCTGCGACTCACGGCGCCTGGCATTTTTCAGCTCCAAGGTAGGGGTGGAGTTTAAATGCGCAAAGATGTTTCAACAGCTTGGACTGCTTGTTTTTCGTTTTTTATCGTTCAACCAATTGCTTTGGGTTTTGTTCACTCGATTATTTCTCGTTACCCCACTCTTTCCCACTTTATCTATTCTGATAATGGAAATACCACAATAAAGACATTTTTGTTGTTGGAATCGTGCGCGGCATTCCTTACTATACTTCTGTCTGTGTTACTTGTATTTCCCGTATTGCGATACATCTATAAGCTTGAAACTCCTGAACTGCACAAGCATATAAAAGTCCTTACTGGATGGATCTTTTTTTTCAATTTCTATCTTTGGAGCTTGGATTATGGCATCATACTTGCGTGCCAACACATCTTCCATGTTAATCTTACTACTATTGAACCGGTTAATGACTATATCAATATCTTTGGTGTTTCGTTAATTTCAACGATTCCTCTAACTTATTTCACCGTGAAGGGCCTTCTGAAAATCAAACCGAAGGCACCAGGTGAACTTGTTTGACCTTGGTCTAGATATCGAGGTTTTTCACTTCTTTCGCATAAGCTTGGATAAATTGCTTTCGAGGTTCGACTTTGTCTCCCATGAGGATGGTGAAGATTTCGTCGGCCACGACCGCGTCTTCTAAGGTGACCTTTCGTAACGTTCTCAATTCGGGATTCATGGTGGTGGACCAAAGCTGTTCGGGGTCCATCTCTCCTAAGCCTTTGTAGCGCTGAATGGTGAGCCCATCACCCAGTTCCTTTCGAAGCTTATCCAATTGTTCGTCATTGTAAACATAATGCTCTTTTTTCCCTTTCTTAACGTTGTAGAGCGGAGGTTGAGCAATGTAAATGTGTCCTTCTTCTACCAGCTGTTTCATGTAGCGATAAAGGAAGGTTAACAAGAGTGTTCGGATATGAGCGCCGTCCACGTCGGCATCGGTCATCAGGATGATGCTGTCATAGCGAAGTTTTTTGATGTCAAAATCATCGCTGATGCCGGTTCCAAGAGCGGTGATGAGAATACGAATTTCGTCATTACCCAGGATTTTGTCGAGTCGAGCTTTTTCAACATTGAGGATTTTTCCCTTGAGCGGGAGGATGGCTTGAAAGGCGCGATCGCGTCCCATTTTGGCCGATCCACCAGCGGATTCTCCTTCGACGAGATAGATTTCACATTGAGATGGATCGCGATTTGAACAATCAGCAAGTTTGCCTGCGAGCGTTCCACCATCTAAGGCACTGGCGCGTCGGACCACTTCCCTGGCTTTCCGGGCTGCTTCGCGAGCCCGCGAAGCGGTGACACACTTCTCAACCATGGCCCGGGCTTCCGTCGGATTTTCTTCCAAATAGCTTGAGATCCCCTCTTCGGTCAGGATGCGAACAATGCCCTCGACCTCTGAGTTTCCGAGCTTGGTCTTTGTTTGTCCCTCAAATTGAGGCTCACGCAGTTTCACGCTGATCACCGCGGTAAGCCCCTCGCGAACGTCTTCCCCAGAAAGGTTCCCATCTTTTTCCTTAAGAATTGCTTTTTGACGTGCATAATTGTTGATCGAACGGGTCAATCCCGACTTAAAGCCGGAGAGATGGCTTCCCCCTTCAATGGTGTTGATGTTGTTCGCAAAGCTGAAGAGGTTCTCAAGGTAAGAGTCGTTGTACTGAAGCGCAAATTCAACTTCCACCTCATCACGCGTTTTCTCATGGTAAAGCGGATGAGATTGCAAAACATCCTTGTTCTGGTTCAGGTGCTCAACAAACGAAACAATTCCCCCTTCATAATGGAAAACATGAGGGGGTTCTTTTCCTCGCTCATCGTTGAGTGTAATGGTTACTCCCTTATTCAAGAAGGCTAACTCACGCAGCCGCTGGCTTAGGATATCGGTGCTAAAGTGAATTTCAGCAAAAATGGTTTTGTCAGGAAGAAAGCTGACTCGGGTGCCGGTTCGATCGGAATCTTTAACCCCTTTCAAGGGGGTAACTGGAGCACCTTTGGCAAACCGTTGAGTCCATGCCTTTCCATCCCGCCACACTTCGACTTCGAGCGATTCAGAAAGTGCATTGACAACGGATACGCCCACACCGTGTAGTCCACCTGAAACTTTGTAACCCTTCCCGCCGAATTTTCCACCCGCATGCAGTTTGGTCATCACCACTTCAACCGCTGACACGTTGAATTCTGGCATCATGTTCACTGGAATTCCGCGGCCATTGTCAATCACGGTAATTGAATCATCTTTATGAATGGTCACCTGGATGGTGGTACAAGCCCCTTGAAGGACTTCGTCAATCGAATTGTCTACCACCTCGAATACTAAGTGGTGGAGTCCGCGCGAACTTGTTGTTCCTATGTACATCGCGGGCCGTTTGCGGACCGCCTCAAGTCCCTCGAGAACTTGAATGTCTTCGGCTTCGTACTTTCCAAGTGCCATCAAATCACTTCCTCCTCTTCATCTTTTGCAAAGTATCGGATATAAATCCATTGTCCAAGGATCCACACGATCATTCCAATTACGAATCCCACAGCTCCAAATGCCCATCGAAGCAATAAAAATAGCTTGTGGTCAGATTGGTTTCCAGAGAAAAACTCTGAGATAAAGTAACCCAGGATTGCTCCAAGGGTCCCTCCAAAAATGATGCTCCACAGACAACTATCGAGGCACCCTTTTTCTTGTGTGGTTTCCTTTAACAAGAAGCTCTCCCAACCTATAGATTACTTGGCTATAGAAGAGAACAAATCCTTTCACGGAAAGGTTACGGAGCCCCCTAATTTCAAGTGAAGAATCACTTGAATAACCCAAAAATCAGAATCCCTGCGCCAAGCAAGATTCGGTAGACTGCGAAAGGATAAAAACTTCCTTTTGAAAGATAGCGAAGTAGAAAACCGATGGCAAGATATCCAACAATGGCACTCGTGAGAAATCCCCACCCAAACGGTAAGAGCGTGGCAACAGGTAGGTGCATCTTCATGACCTTGTGACCTTCCCAAACCATGGCCCCGGCAATGATGGGGATCGACATGAGGAAGGAATAGCGGGCTGCTGTTTCTCGCGTCGAGCCAAGAAAAAGGGCTGCAGTCATGGTGATCCCAGAACGTGAAACGCCAGGCAAAAGCGCAAAAGCTTGTGCAATTCCGATGATCACGGCATCGAACATGGTCATTTCCTCGAGGGTACGATTTTGCCGCGAAAGAAGTTCAGCCAAAATGAGGACCACTCCAAGACTTAGCATGAAGATCGCGATCGGATGAGGAGCAGAGAATTTTTCTTCAATGGCTTTTTCAAAAAAAACACCAAACAAAGCGCCAGGAATGGTGCTGATCACGAGCATCCAAGCTATCCTTCTTTTTTCGCGGTCTCCATCCCAAGAGAAAAGCGCTTTGGCAAAGCCTTTCAGGTCAGCGAAGAAATAGATAAAAACAGCAACAAAAGTTCCAGCATGCAACATCACATCAAAGGCTTTTTCAACTTGAGGGCCGCCGATAAAATCAGACCAACCAAGCCACCAGCGAACAAGAACAAGATGAGCTGAAGAGCTGATGGGAAGGAATTCTGCCAATCCCTGGACGATGCCAAGAACAGCCGCTTGGAAAGCAGCAAAGGAAAACAAATGAGCCACATGCACGGGATTCAACGAAGAGCCTCCTTCAAAATTCTTCCTTCAGATGCGGGTGGAAATTGCGTATTCAAGAGGAAAGAAAAGGTTGGAGCAATGTCGTTTGGTTTGACCGGCTCTGCATAGATTCCTGGGCGAACACCACGCCCAAAGAGCAAGAGAGGGACATGAGTATCGTAGGAGTAAGGGGTGAGATGCGTAGTTCCCTGCGCGCTTGCCGACGCATACCACGCTTCGTAGATTCTTGGAATAAGGACAACGTCACCTGAGCGACCTGGCACAAAGCTTTTGGCTACCGCTGTGCCAAATGCATTTCGCGGCAAGCGTCCTTCAAGAATCTGCGTTTTTCCAAACGCGGCTTCGATCCACGGCTCGCCACTGAGAATTCGAACTGCTTCTTTTTCCAGCATTTCCTGCGACAAATGAGATTTCGCGATCGATTCTTGATCGAAATAAAGATAAGGGGGGATGAAATCGGCTACCCATGGTCCCGGGCCGAAGTGCGCCGTGAAATCGCGTTCCACCATGTCTTCTACTAGGCGGGTGGTCAACCGATAAGACGGAATCCGGAGGGATTGGAGATACTCAGGAATTGGCGCTACACCGTGATCTCCGGTTGCCACAAGGAGCACCGATTGAAGACCTCCTGGCACGGTTCTGTTTAAGTAGTTTAGAAAGTCAGAGAGTGCGCGGTCGGCTCGAAGAACAGCATCTTCCGCCTCCGGACTGAAAGGACCAAAAACATGTCCAATATAGTCATGGCTTGCAAAATTGACCGCGAGGAGATCGGGAACATCGTGCTGGCCAAGTTGTTCTCCTTGAATCGAGGCTGTGGCAGTTTCCCAGGTGAGATCATTACCATAGGGGGAGGTAAGGAGCGCGTCATAGTAAGCCTCCCCTGGATGGTCTTCTCCTCCGGTGACAGGATGTGGAAAATCGATTCCCAAAGCGTTTTTGGGTGATTGCCCCATTCGAGTTGTTCGGGAGAAATGATAAGCACTTGAGGACGCCAACGGTTTCCACCGCTTTCCAAAAAAGCTTTGCGCTCGACCACCGTCATTGATCCACTTGACCCAGTTTGGAAGTACCTTGGTGTAGAAGCTGCTGGTGACCCAGCCACCCGTTTTTGAATCAAACCAAAGAACCGTGTTGGCGGTAAAGCCTCCCAAAAGAATGGCTGCCCTGTCTTTTAAAGAGAGGGCGACAACTTTACTTTTTTCTCCCGTAGCGAGCTTTAGCTCATCTCCAATGGTTGTGGAGAAAAGATTTCGAGGGCTTTGGCCATAAGCATCATCGGCCACCACGTAAGTTTCTTTTTTCGAGTTTGAGTTATACCAGTTGTTGGCGACAATCCCAGTCTTGTACGGGTCTCCCCCGGTGGAAATAACGGCATGACCTGGAGCCGTTTCGAGAGGATAGTGATCGAAACGACAATCAACGAAGTTTGCTCCGTTCTCCATGAGAAAGCGAAATCCGCCCACTTTTCCATTGGAAAGTTTGGCCGGGAGAAAGTAAGGGGAGAATCGGGTTAAATAATCGGATCGGAACTGATCGAAAACCAAAATCACGGCTAATCGAATTGGGGTGGGGGAGTGGAGCGGACGAGCAAAGCCCCCGTTAAGAAGAAAGAGAGAGAGTGTGGTGAGAATAATCAGCTTCTGTTTCAAGGCAACTTCGGATTCAATTTGTCGCGAACTCATCCCTGCTTTCAAGGCGATTGTCAGTTGCCAGCGGGTCCCATTCTGGGAGGCCTACGGATCCCTCCTGCCACGTTCGCGGAGCCCATTTGTTCTTCCGCTGCTCACATACCCGCTGCGCTGCTCAGAACAAATGGGCCCCACCGCTCACGTGTCACCCGTTGACAACTGACAATGGCCTTATGACGTTGGTCTTAGTTGGAAAGAAAAAGACGGCAACACGTTCTGCCGTCTTTTTAAACTCTTCAACGATTCAACTTTTCTTAGCCACCGCAACAAGAAGACTTTTCTTCTGTCTTTGTTGTTTCACAGGTGGATTGGTTCTCTTGCTTTACTTTGGTTGTTTCCTCTTGGTTTGTTGTTCCACAAGTCTCGCCCACAATGCCACCTCCTTCCAAGGAAAAATGCTTTTATTCTAATGACTATTACATTCGGACCTTTCGCTCAATCTCCTCGTTTCTCTCCTGTTCGAAGCGGAAGGAGACGGTGCGCAGGGCCCCCAGATCGACGCCAACATGGACGACGATTTCTTTCGACCCGGATGTCCCTCGATCAAGCCAACGTCTGACGATTTGGGTGGCCTTCATGGCAAGCTCATCTTCTTTTCTTTCTGCTGAGCGTCCAAAGCCATTCTTCACGAGCCAGGTGGTGGTGAAGGTGAGCATCCAAACGTACGAAATAGCATCCCCTTCGATTTGGAAACAAATCTGTCGGCCCCCCGTGGCGGGGACAGCGAGGAACTCACCAGTGGCAACCACTGTTTTTCCATGTCGATTCTTGAACTTAAACCGGGTTCTTCCCATGCGTGATGATCTTCTCCAAGAAAAGCGGCCACACTTGGCTTAGCGGCCGCTTATTTGTGTTGCTGACTTGACTTTTCCTTTGCGACGAGACACCAGCGTTCACCTCCCTTTGAGGTTGTACTGGAGAGCCCAGGCCGCAAAGAAACAAACGACCACGGACGGTGTTCCCGTGGTCTTCTCATGAGGCGAAAAGGATTGTGTCGCACAGCGCACTACAACCCACAGCCCAAAGTTTAGCATGCACGGGGCATTTCTGTCAATTGTTCGAGCCACTTGAAAGTTGACAATGTTCGACT
>JABDET010000003.1 GCA_013286945.1 Candidatus Melainabacteria bacterium | reverse complement strand
GATGGCTCTCGGGTGGGATTTTTTAAGCCGTAGGAGCCATGCGGTGGATGAGGAGGTGGCTTCAGCCAGTGAAGAATACAGAGACCCGTTTAAACATTTGGCAGAAATGAACGAGCCTTCTGAAGAGAAGCCCACTGAAAGTGCAAGCAGCAGTTTTTCTCCGGGGAATAGTATGCCTGAGGCGCTCCTGCCACCTCCAGGAAGAACCACTGCGATTCCATCAGAGCCCGCGGCTGGGAACGAGATTCCGAACCCTGGAGCCATGTCTCCAAATTCTCCGGTGGAAATTGAAGACCCATGGAAATCGTTGATGAAGGCGTCAACTCCTTCTCCGAAGAGGGGACGTGAAATTTCTTTGGATCTTGGGGGGAATGAGGAAAAAGGATGAATTTGCCACGAGGGAATGCTTTGTTGAAGGAAACCCCCCTCTTGTTGGAAGATTTGAAGCTGAAATTGGCTAATCTTCAACACCACGGCTTCAACGGTTATGTGAAAGCAGATACGGGTGATACGGCCTACTGTGCTTTCCTCAAGGAAGGGATCGTTAAGAGCGTCATCGAGATTTCGGGGAGAAATTTTTCTTTGATTTCGGAGCTTCTCCTTTATCATCGACTTCGCAAGGCCTCCTTGAACTTATCTTCTTTCGTGCTGTCTCCTGATCTCGTGGATGTCTTATCGAACTGGTTTGCATTTCAGGAAAAGTACGCCAACTATCAGGTTCGAAAAAAGGAGTTTCGCAAACTCTTAAGCTCTCTTGATTCAGACAAGCTGACCGGGGTGGTCGAGATTCAAGGAAACGAAAAGAAGGATTCTGTTTATTTCCTCTTAAGTCAAGGGCACATTGTGACTGACAATTTCCTTGATGCTTATGGACAAATCATCACAGGACCTGAAAAGGTTTCTGACATTATCGAAAAACTTTCTTCAGAGGGAGGAATCATCAATAGTTATGGGGAGAAGTTCGAACTGATTGATCGAAAAGGGAAGCAAATGGTGGAAGAACTTAGCCGCTATCGTGAGCTTACAGCCACCATCGAATCAACAGCGCTTCGCTTGGGTGGAGGGAATGTGGTTCGCGTTGATGAAACGGTGTTACGCGAATGGTCGCGTTATGGAACAGTACAAAAAGTCGAAATCATCGTGGGGCAAAGTGCTCCGGTGTCGTATAAAGTGACTGGGAAAAAGGGACTTGGAAATCGAATTTCATTTGTTTCATCCATCCAGAAGAAACTTGGAGTGAATAAAGACGAGCTCGTTCTAGTAAGGCCAACGTAAGTAAGATGGGACAATATCAATCAGTCTTGGAACGACTCAAGAGCCTTGAGGGACTCAAGGGAGCGTTGATTGTTTCTGACAAGGGAGAGATTTTGGAGTCTCTTCCGGTTTCGTTGGATCAGCTTGAAGGTTTGGTTCGACTCGTTTCCGAGAGTAGAAAAAGTGCTGAAAGCCTCGGCAAGGAACTTGGCAAGGAGAATGCTGGCCAAAGTTACATTGAGTATGACGGCTTGAACATCACCTTTGATGCTTTGTCACCTAAAGAACTGCTTGTCATCATTGCGATTCCTGGAGCCAATCTGGGACGGATTCGATACGAGATTAAGCAAACTAAAAAGTTGTTTCTCCAAGTGTCCGGATGACGGATCGCTCTCTGAGTAGAGAAGGATTTTTGAAAGCAGGTTCTAATGGGCCTGTATGAAAGGTATAGAAAATGCTGTGGTGAAGAAGCGAATTTTGGTGGTTGATGATGAACCGCACATCTTAGAGCTCGTAAAAATAAGCCTCGAGGGAGATCACTTTGAAATATTGCAGGCCGCCAATGGTGACGAAGGCTTGAAACTCGCGGGTCAAAAACATCCCGATTTGATTCTTCTTGACATTCAAATGCCTGGAATGGATGGATATGAGGTTTGTCGAAAGCTAAAGACAACGAAAGAAACAGAAGCCATCCCAGTGCTCATCCTCACAAGCAAAGACAAGCCTGTCGATAAAGAAAGATGGCGTGATTCGGGTGCAAGCGCTTATCTCACGAAGCCTTTTAGCCCACTGAAGTTATTGGCTGTGGTTAAGGAGCAACTAAAACCATGAGCGGGGAGAGAAAAAAGGGCTCAACGAAGAAAGAGGAAGAAAACGAATCGAGTCAGGTCTTGAATTTTCCAAGCCACAAGACTTGGCCAGAACCAGAACCCAAACGAGAAAAGAAGACGATTTTGGTGGTTGACGATGAGCCCCACATGGTTCGTTTGCTTCGATTAAATCTTGAACCCGAAGGATACGAAGTCCTCGAAGCCTTCGATGGCGAACAAGCCTACAGCCTGACCGTTGAGAAAAAGCCGGACGTGGTGCTCTTGGATGTGATTGTCCCTAAAAGAAGCGGTATTGAGGTGTGCAAGGCCATAAAGCACAATTCGGAAACGGCTAGCATTCCTGTAATTCTCATCACGGCCCGGGGTGAAGGAATGCGGAGAACCGGTCTTGAGTCAGGAGCCGATCTTTTCTTAACAAAGCCATTTAGTCCGCTTCGGCTGTTAGCCGAGATTCGCCGTATGGCAGAAAGAAAGTAAACAGCCCCTTGGTTCAGCCTAAGAGTCAAGATCGGGAAGAGTTTTTCAAGCTGTATGAAATCAGCCGCGTCATCAACTCCTCTCTAGATCTAAAGACAGTCCTCCAATTCATCATGAACATCACCAACGATATTTTCAAAGCCGAAGCAGGGTCAATCATGCTAATTAATTCGGAGGGTAAGTTAATCATTGAGGTGGCACAAGGGTTAAGTGAAGAAGTGATTCGAAATACCGAGGTTGTCTTAGGGGAGGGAATTGCGGGATGGGTGGCTCAAAAAGGAGAGCCGCTTCTCTTGGATGGAAAGGTTGAAGACTCCCGATTTACTGCACTCGTCGATCGTAAGGATGTCATTAAGAGCTCTCTTTGTGTTCCTCTGAAGACGAAGGAAAAAATCATTGGCGTCTTGATGCTTCGGAATCCGACCTCATCTCCTAAATTTACAACGGACCATTTGCGATTTCTCTCTGCCATTGCCGATCAGGCTGCCATCGCTGTGGAAAATGCCCGCTTGTATCGTGGAGAAAAGGAACGAGTCGAAGAAATGGTGCGACTTAATGAAACCCTTTCTTACGAGAAGATGAAGGTTGAAGCCATTCTTTCAAGCATGGCAGACGCTCTTGTGGTCACCAATCTGTCGGGAGACATCTTGACCACGAATCCTGCGGCGGAACGGATTTTTGGGATTGACCGGAGTCTACTCCTGGGTCGTTCCTACCAGCTCTTGTTTTCAGGAATCGGCCTGGAAGATCTTTGGAAAAAGGGGCTCCACGGAAAGACCTCATTCACCGAAATCAGCCTGAAAAAGCCAAAAGAACTTTTTTTTCGGGTCATTGTCTCCCCGATGAGAAACGTCGATGGAGCTGTCCAGGGAGTAATTTTTTTGCTTCAGGACATTACCGAGCTCAAACGTGTTACGCAAATGAAAAGTGAAATCGTCTCGATGGTTACGCACGACTTGAAAACGCCATTAACCAGTATTCAAGGATTTGTCGAAGTCATATTGTCTCGGGATCTTCCACCGGAGACTTTGCATAATTATTTGGTGATTGTGAATGAAGAAACGGTAAGGCTTGTACGCTTAATCAATAATTTGCTTGATCTTGCAAAACTCGAAGCTGGGGAATTCAAGCTCAATCAACGTCCTGTCGATCTCATTAAGATCATTCGCTCGATCATTCCTACATTAACTTTGCGAAGCTCGAATCACGAGATCGTCTTTGTCCCTCCAGCCTTTGTCCCCAAAGTGTTTGCCGATGAAGATCTCATCATTCAGGTTTTGAACAATCTTCTCTCGAATGCCATCAAGTATTCTCCTGAAGGTGGAAAAATTACGATTAACCTTCGATGGTCTGAGAACCTTGTGGAAGTTGACATCTCCGATCAAGGGATCGGAATTCCGCATGAAAAACTGCCACGATTGTTTGATCGTTTTTATCGGGTTGATTCGAAAGCCTCCAAAGGGATCGCGGGAACAGGGTTAGGACTGGCGAATGTAAAATACATTGTTGAAGCACATGGAGGTCATTTGAGGGTTCGGAGCGGAGAAGGCAAAGGAAGTACGTTTACTTTCTCCTTGCCGGTCGCAGCAGGGTAAGCAGCATTGATCCGTGGAGGGGTTAGTGTCGGAAACAGCTGAAGGCTATCGATTGTCGCTCGACTCACATTTGGAAAAGCTTGAACAGATCCTTAAGGACAATCCTGACGATCCTTCAGCCTTGATGGCTGTTGGAGAGGTGGCTTTTCGTCGTGGGCGTAATCTCATCGCTCTTTCTGCCTTCCACCGTCTGATGGAAATTAAGCCCGAGGTTATTGAAGTTCGTCTGGCTCTTGCTAAGATTTATGGTGAGCAGAAAATGTACGATGAGGCATTTCGCGAACTCAGTGAGTCGTTTCGAATTGAGGGGGGAAACGCGGAAGCCAGAGTCCTTTATGAGATGCTCGCCCGAGAGGCCACACCTCCAGAGTCGATTTCCTCCAGTATCCAAAGTGTGCTTTCACGCATGCCTGACGAAGATGATCTCACCGTTTATCTTCAACAACTGACCGTTGAGAAAGAACGATTAACCAGCGATGTTCGAGAACTTACAGCGCTTCTGAAGACTTCGTCTATGGATACGATTCTTGAATACAATAAAAACATGGCCGTAAGACGCCTTTCCTTGATCAATGAGCTTGAGGTCAAGGCTCAAGCCTTGCAAGCGCCACCTCAACAAAAAGTAAAAGAGGCAGCGGCTGTTCCTTCAAAAAAAGAGAAGGAACCCGGTGCCCAATCTCCGACCTTGAGTGAAAAGGAAAAAGCGGTCATTTGGCTTATCGGAGCACTTGATCCAATTTTACAGGAAATCAAGAAGACCAAGGGGCTGAGGGGTCTCTTTGTTTTGGGTTTAAGAGGGGAAGTTTTTCATGCGATTGATGACGATAAAATTGATTCCGCGACACTGGGAAAGACTCTCTCGCTCGTACTCAAGGAATGTTCAGCATTTCCTCACCAATTGATTTACTGGGTGGTAGAGTTTAATGAGGGGCTCGTGGTTCTCCAACCGATCGCTCCCCACATTTTCCTGGCCATGGTGGCGGATGGATCCACTAGTTTTGGTGCGCTTCGCTATCTGATGGACAAGGGCTTGCCTCGTATCAAAGATGCGTTGCAATCGGTTGAGGTTTCGGCACTTGAAGCCTAGCCGCCGCTACACACTTTTCGTTTTGGGCGTGGCCTTGTGGTGGCTGTATGGTCTTGGAATCGTGTCTGTGGTTTCGCGTTTGGTTGGGCTCCCTTTTTGGGGTCTTGAGGGGAGAGTTCTTGACGCTTATTTTGATACCGCGCTTTTTTTTTCGTTTGTCTAAGCTTTCCTTGGCTCGATCACCATCCTAAAGCACTCTTTCTGTCCTTAGCCTTCCTCATTTCAGCGTTTTTCAGCTGCCTGCATTCAGTCGCCATTGGTGCTAGTCTCGTTTTTTTCTTGAAGACGGCCGGGTGGATGGCGACTTTTCTTTTAGCGACCGGAATCGGGCGGAAGGAATCGGCGAAATACGATCTTCCCCTCATTTTTTTAAGCGGAGGACTTGGCGCTTGTGCCGTGGGGTATCTTTTCTGGCTGGTTGCAGGCAAGAGCGTGTTTTTCATGTCCTCCACCTTTTACGAAAGTGATGTTTTCGCAGGGTATCTTCTTCTTCTTATCCCATTGGCTGCAAGTTTGGCGGTTTTTTCAGACGATGGCTTGCGAAGGCTCATGTACGCGCTCGTGACGGTTCTGTTCGTTCTTACTTTAGCGTTTACCGATTCTCGAGGAGCCATCTTGGTCTTTTGTTTTGTGATGATTCTTTGGTTTTTGTTTGTCATGCGCAAGCGCTACGGGACACTCAGATCCGTTGCCGTTTACGGCCTTGTCTTCACGGTCTTTGGAAGCTTCTATCTTGCGCTTAATCGGAATACCCCTTTCGTACATCAGCTATGGGAAAAAACCACCAATCCTTCCAGTTGGCTTGTGACCATCAGTGCCCGTCTTTCTTTTTGGAAGGGGGCTATTCTCATCTTCTTGAACCATCCGTTTTTTGGAAGTGGCTTCGATACGTTTGGACGGCTTTTCCCGATGTTCCAGGAGCGATTTACTTGGTATTCTCGTTATCCTCATAATTTTTACCTTCAACTTTTGTCAGAGGGAGGAATTCTCACTTTTTCAATTCTGGCGGCGATTCTAGTTCTGGTCGGCCAATCGGGCTTCCGGGCGGTTCGCGCTTCAGAGAAGGACATTTGGCTCCCCTTAGGGTTGCTCCTTGGCTTTCTTGCTGGGGTCTTGCATCTCTTGGTCGATGTTGACTCAAACTTCACTTTATGGAGTGTCCTGTTTTGGGGAGAGGCTGGGCTTCTTGTGTCGCTTGATCCAGCCTGGAAGTCCATTTCGCCCACGTCTGCATTCAAATGGGGTGTTCGAGCGATTTTTGCTGCGTTGTTTCTCGGAGGAATTTTCATCCAATCCAGTGCAATTTTCGACGAGCAAGCTCAAGCAGAAAAAGAGAAAGGGCACTTCGAGCATGCCTTGAGAAAAGAAGAATGGGCCCTCCGGTTGTTTCCATACGACGCTTCTTATGATGAACACAAGGCACAGCTGGATTTTGCTCTTTATCGAAAAACAGGAGAAAAAACACATCTTGACACGATGAAACATGATTTTGAAAAGGCACTGGCTTTGGATTCGATTAAGCCTTTGTATTTGTTTGAGTTCGGAGAAGCGATTATTCAAACGGGAGGAGACATTCGAGACGCAGAGGGCTTAATCGAAAGAGCGATTCTCCTTGACCCGATGAATTATCCGATGCACCAAACAAGGCTTGGAGATATTTTGCTGGAGGAAGGAAGAACGAAAGAAGCCGAAGATACCTACGGAAAGGTGATCGCGCTTTATCCAGAAAACCAGTTGTTTTCACTCCAATTTTTTCGAATGCCAGATTATCAAAACGCACTGGCCTTGGCACATCTCGGGTTAGCCAAGGTAGCGCTCAAGAAAGACAACACAAAAAAAGCTGAAGGGGAGATTGAGATTGCGTCTCGACTGGCTCCTGATCAGCCCGAGGTGAATTACATTGCAGGACTCTTGTCCTTAAATCGCCGCGACCTGAAAGAGGCGAAGAAGAACTTTCAGAAAGCCAAGGTGGATGAGCGTTTGGCAGGAGAGTCCTGGAAATGGCTTGCTTACGTTGAACTGAATCTCAAACACAACAAGGCTGCACTTGAGGCGATTCAAAAGGCCATGGCACTTGGAAATCGAGGGGCTGCAAGTTTCGTTATTGCCGGGGACATCTATCAGATTGAGGGTGAGAGGGAAGAAGCTGCAAGGATGTGGCAGAAAGCCTCAGAGCTCGATCCGAAGAACCAGCTCATTCGCCAAAGGATTAACGGTTCATTCCGGGAAAAAGATGTTCAGTGAAGTGGGAAATGCGAGGTTTCATGGATGGATAGTTCGTTTGCCAATCGTGATTTCTCTTGGATCTTGCAGCATGTTCCCCCCTGGAAACGACGCATCAAACGAGCTATCGATTTTGGGGTTTCTCTTATGGCGTTAATCTTTTTCTTCCCAGTCTTCGTCTTGATCGCTCTTCTCGTGAAATTGGCCGGAGAGGGCCCTGCTTTCTTTTCCCAGGAAAGGGTAGGGTACTTAGGAAAAACATTTCATGTTCATAAGTTTCGAACCATGGTGAAGGACGCCCTTAAAAGAGGGGGTTACGAAACCAGTGAACAGGATCCACGAATCACGCCACTGGGAAGATTCTTGCGTCGATGGTCCTTGGATGAGCTTCCTCAGCTTTGGAACGTTTTCAAAGGAGAAATGAGTTTGATTGGGCCAAGGCCCACTCTGGCGTATCAAGTAGACGCCTACACCGCGCAGCAAAGGCGGCGGTTACTTGTTAAACCAGGAATGTCCGGACTTGCACAGGTCAGTGGAAGAAACGCCCTCACTTGGCCTGAAAGAATCGAATTGGATCTCCAATACATTGAGAATTTTTCGTTCTGGTTGGATGCGAAGATTTTCTTTAGAAGCTTTGGATTGGTTTTGGGGAGAAAAGGGGTTTACGGTGACAAGAGCCTTTAATCCACCTCTCCCCTTTGCTCGCCCACTGCTTCCTCCTCTGGCGCAAGTGACCAAGCATCTCGATTCGCAATGGGGCCAAGGGGGAGTGACAAAGGGGCCGATTGTCCGGGATTACGAAAAGAAAGTGGCGCAGCACCTGCAGGTTAAGAATGCGCTTGCCGTCTCAAGTTGCACCACCGGATTAATGATTGCGCTAAAAGCATTAAACGTCAGGGGTGATTGTCTCGTTCCCGCGTTCACCTTTACGGCTACCGTTCAAGCACTCCTTTGGAACCAGGTGACGCCGGTGTTTGTTGATTGTGATTCGACCCGATTCACGGTGAGCATGAAAGACTTGGAGGGAAAGCTTTCCCAAGAGACCCGTGCGGTTTTGGTCCCTTACGTTTTTGGTAATCCCCCCCCCTCTTTCAGACCTCGAGTCGTTTTGCGAAAGGCATGGCCTCCCCTTGATTCTCGATGCTGCTCATGCGTTTGGCACTTCTTATCAGGGGAAGCCAGCAGGAAGTCATGGAAAAATTCATGTTTTTAGCACGAGTGCAACGAAACTTCTTTGCACCGGCGAGGGAGGAATCGTGGCGACCCATGATTCGGCTTTGGCGAAGGTGCTTGAATCCATGAGAGAGTATGGGCATGCGGAAAACTACGAAACACATTACCAAGGGCTCAATGGACGAATGTCGGAATTTCAAGGCGCTTTGGGCATTGAAGCTCTCGCTTTACTTGAAGAACATGCAAAGCGTCGAAACAAAATTGCTGAAGGGTACAAGAAAGCCCTCAGTCACCTCCCCATCGCGTTCCAAGAGATTGAACCTCAGTCTCGTTCTTCGTACAAGGACTTCGCCATTCTTCTCTTGGATGATTGGGTTATCTCGCGTGATGATGTTTCATCCACGCTCGAAAGCGAGGGAATTCCCAATCGAAAATATTTTTCTCCCCCGTTGCATCAGCAAGAATTTTTCTTGCGGTACGCATCAAGGAGTCAAACGCTACCCAACACCGAGAGGATTTGCCAAAGAATATTATGCCTTCCGATCTTTTATGATCTTAAGGAAAGCCAGATTGAACAGATTGCGCAAGTCCTTACCCGTATTTTTCATCAGCAAAAGACCACCGTGGGACAACAATGAAATTTCATCATCGGCTTTTTCTTTTAACCGTCGATCTCATCTTGCTTTTGGGGAGCTTGCTTGTTGCACTTGTGATTCGATTTGAAGGGGCCATCCCAGCACGTTATCTCCAACCCAACATCATTCCCTACGTCACGCTCTGCGTTCTAAGCGCAGGAATCCTGTGGGTCTTTGGTCTTTACAATAAACTTTGGCGTTATGCGAGCATCGAAGATGGGATTCACCTTTTCAATGCGGTGACGGTAAGTTTTGGCATTTTCGCGATTCCAGTGTTTGTCAGTGGTGGTGATTTCTATCCTCGCGGGGTGGTCATCATTGCTTGGCTTCTCGCGCTTCTCCTTTTAGGCGGAGTTCGATTGTTGCTTCGCCTAGCAAGCTCTGGTTTTGCGTTGCGCGCTGGGGCGCGGAAAGTTCTCATCATTGGGGCGGGAGATGCAGGGGAGGCTGTCATTCGCGATCTAAAACGGGAGCATTCGACCTATTGGCCTATCGGGATCCTGGACGAGGAAGAGGAAAACAGGAATTTGAGAATTCATGGTGTTCCCATTCTCGGGAAACGATCGGATCTCCCCAAGGTTGTTCGGGAGCGAGGCATTCGTGACGTGGTGATCACCTTGCCATCCCCTTCGATCATGAAAGAAGTCTTGTCTCTTTGTCAAGGTCTCAATGTCGAATTCAAAACCATACCGAGCATCCATGAGTTCATGAATGGAAAGGTCAAGCTTAATCCGGTGCGAGAGATTCGAATCGAGGATCTTCTGGGACGGGAACCCATTTCGATTAGCCTGGAATCGCTTCAATCGTATCTCTCTGGACGTTCAGTTCTTGTGACAGGAGCTGGGGGCTCGATTGGAGGGGAACTCTGTCGGCAAATCGTGAATTTTCAACCCTCACACCTTGCGCTGATTGGGCATGGCGAAAACTCGATTTACGAGATTTTTCTTGAGTTGCAAGCGAAAAAGAGCTGTTTGGTTACTCCGATCATTGCAGATGTGCGCGATGAGGAACGAATGGCTAAGATTCTTGAAACAACAAAGCCCGATGTTGTCTTTCACACAGCAGCGCACAAACATGTTCCCTTCATGGAAGCCCAGCCATTTGAAGCGATTCGAAACAATTTTCTTGCAACCTGCACTTTAGCAAAGCTTGCATTCCGATACCAAGTGAAGAAATTTGTCTTTCTCTCTACGGATAAATCAGTTCAGCCTGCAAGCATCATGGGGGCAACAAAAAGGCTTTCAGAGATGTTTCTGCAAGCGCTCAACCGAGAAGTGACTAGTGGAAATCAACCGGCTCCCCAGTTTATCTCTGTTCGATTTGGAAATGTGCTGGATTCTCGGGGAAGCGTTGTTCCAACGTTTCGCAAACAAATCCTCATGGGGGGGGCCAGTCACGGTTACCCATGCTGAGATGACCCGGTATTTCATGACCATTCCTGAAGCGGTACAACTTGTTCTTCAAGCTGCAGCCATTGGAAGCGGAGGAGAAATCTTTTTGCTGGATATGGGACGGCCGGTGAATATTCTTGATCTCGCTTACCAAATGATTCGTTTGGCCGGTTACGAACCTGAGAAGGATATTCCGGTAAGCATCGTGGGGCCAAGGCCAGGGGAGAAACTTTATGAAAAACTTTACGCCGATTACGAAAAGGTTGAACCGACATCGTTTGAGAAGATTCTCGTGGTGCGCTCAAATACCCGGCCGCTTGACGAATTGACGCGGGCCGTGGATGAGATAAAAATGATTTGTGAGAAAGAAGACAAGGTCAACTTAGCGGAATTCTTGAAGCGCTTGATCCCTGAGTATGCCATGAGGAGGAACGATTGAAGGAGTCGACGACAGCGGTAGCCAGTGACCAAATCCAACAGCGACGTGAGCACCTGCAATTACTTCGGCAAAAGTGTGACCCCTACAGTCAACAGGTTAAAGTCACGCATTCAGTTCAAGATGTCCTCGAACGCTATACCCCGCTAAAAGGGGAAGAACACTCTGAGGATCGTGTCCAAATCGCGGGCAGGATGATGGCCTTGCGTTTGCACGGAAAAGCAGCGTTTGGGGATTTGGTTGACTTGTCCGGGAGAGTGCAGGTGTATTTCAAGTTAGACAAGCTTGGCGAAGAACAATGGGGAATTTTTGAATTGCTGGATTTAGGAGATGTTCTTGGGATCGAGGGGAGTCCGTTTCGCACCAAGCGTGGAGAACTTACCGTTCTCGTGGAACGCTTCCAACCGTTGGCAAAGTGTTTGTATCCTTTGCCGGAAAAATGGCATGGATTGAAAGATGTGGAAGTTCGTTATCGTCAGCGTTACTTGGACCTGATCGTGAACCCTGAGGTTCGAAAGATTTTTCTTTTGAGGAGCCGATTGGTTTCGTTGGTTCGTCGTTTTCTCGATGAGCGAAATTTCCATGAGATGGAAACTCCCGTGATGACGGGTTTAGTTGGGGGAGCCGAAGCGCGTCCCTTCATCACGCACCATCATGCGCTTGACATCGATCTCTACTTGCGAATTGCTACCGAGCTTTATCTCAAGCGCCTCATCGTAGGCGGACTCGAACGCGTTTATGAAATCGGGCGGATTTTTCGAAACGAAGGGGTTTCTACGCGTCACAACCCTGAGTTCACCATGCTGGAGGTCTATGAAGCCTACAGTGATTATGAAGGGATGATGAAGCTCACGGAAGACTTGTTGGTTTTCTTGTCGGATGACCTCCTAAAGACAAGACAGGTTCCTTACCAGGGGAAGACCATCTCCTTTGAACCCCCATTCAAGAAATTGTCCTATGCTGGCGCGCTCATGGAATATGGGAAGATTGAGCTTCAGGAAATTCGAGACTTTGAGAAGGCTAAGGACATTGCAAGAAGACTACGGATTCCAGTCGATGGTAAGACCCATGGGGGGCAACTCTTGGATAAGATTTTTGAGGTGGTCGTTGAGCCACATTTGGTCCAGCCCACTTTTATCATCGACTATCCGATCGAGATTTCACCCTTAGCCAAGCGAAAGCCTGAAGACCCCACGTTGACCTACCGGTTTGAGCTTTTCGGGATGCACATGGAGCTTGCCAACGCGTTTTCGGAGCTCAATGACCCAGACGATCAACGCCAACGCTTCCTGAAGCAACTCGATTTGAGAGAAGCAGGGGACGAGGAGGCTCACATGATGGATGAGGATTTCTTAAGGGCCCTTGAATTTGGGATGCCCCCAACCGGAGGCCTTGGCATAGGAATCGATAGACTGTGCATGCTTTTTAGCGATTCCGCGAGCATCCGGGAAGTGGTCTTGTTTCCCCTGTTAAAGCCGAAAAAGGACGAATCCCTGGAAATCGAGGAATAAATCAGGAATAAATTGGGGACAAAGGGCCCTTAAGAAGAATGGGGGGACAACCGATAAAAGAAATAGGGGAGCTCTTCCCTCAATTTGTAAAGAAAGGAGGGAAACCAAATGGCAGACCGACTCAATCACGTTCAACACCCAGACCAACAAAACAACGTGAACAACACAAACAAGACTGGTGGCGCGCAAGGAACAAACAAGGGACGGCAAAACCAGCACAACAATGTCGTTAACCAAAACCAAGCCAACCAGCATTTAGAACGCCAAAGGGGCTTAGGAAATAGGTTCAATGGTCAAGGTTAACAAGGCGTTCTAGCTCAAGTTTTTGACCCGCGGGTCCTTCATGGAAGAAGGGCTTTTTTATTTCCCTAACCAACAGCTTACCCATGAACAACCCCGAGATCGCAAAGACCTTCAATCAGATCGCTGACATTCTAGAAATTCTGAACGAGAATCCGTTTCGAACCCGCTCGTATCGAAAGGCGGCCATGACCATCGAGACCCTTCCCCATGAGATTCGTGATTTGGATGAAGCCAAATGGAAGGAAATTCCCGGAATTGGGGAGGGGATTGCAGGGAAAATCAAAGAGTACCTCACCACCGGTAAAATGAAGCTCTACGAAGAGCTGAAGAAAAAAGTTCCCCCTCAGGTCATTGAGATGACTCAAATTCCTGGTCTAGGTCCAAAAACAGTCAAAAGACTTTGGGATGAACTTGAGATCAAAACCATTGCCGATCTCGAGAAGGCCGCACGTGGAGAAAAGATTCGGCAGTTAAAGGGCTTGGGAGAGAAGGTGGAAGAAAAGATTTTGAAGGGGATCGAGCTCCGACTGAAATATAAGGAGCGGCGCGGGTTAGGCAAGGTGCTTCCGCTCGCACATCAATTGATTAAACTCTTAAAGGAAAAAACGGGAGTGGAGCAGATCGATTTGGCTGGAAGCCTTCGCCGAATGCGTGAGACCGTGGCTGATATCGATATCTTGATTGTGAGCAAAAAGCCGGAAAAAGTCATTGACACGTTCACACGTTTGCCGCTGGTGGAGGAGGTCGTAGCTAAAGGAGACACCAAGTCAACAGTACTGGTCGGTGAGGGAATCCAATGCGATCTGCGGGTGGTGGAAGCCAAATCGTATGGGGCGGCACTCCACTATTTTACCGGCTCCAAAGCTCACAACATTCGGCTTCGTCAACTGGCACAAGACAAAGGATTAAAGTTAAACGAATACGGGATTTTTAAGGGGGAGAAATATGTCGGTGGAAAAACCGAAGAAGAAGTTTTCGCGTGTGTTGGGCTCCCCTTTATCCCTCCTGAAATTCGCGAGGATCGAGGTGAAATCGAAGCCGCTTACGATGGAAAGCTTCCCAAGCTCATCGAGGTGGGGGACATCAAAGGGGATTGCCACATGCACACGTTATGGAGTGATGGGAGCAATCCCTTGCCTGACATGGCTCTTGCGGCCAGCAGGCGGTATAAATATGGGGCCATCACCGATCATTCTCGATTGGTTGGGGTGACAGGTGGCATGGATGCCAAGACTCTTTTGCGACAGGTTAAGGAGATTCGTGCCTTGGCGAAAACGTTCAAAGGCTTTACGTTACTTTGTGGGATCGAAGTCGACATCCGATCGGATGGGAGCCTCGACATGCCTGACGAGGCCTTGGCTGAACTGGATCTTGCTGTGGCGAGTGTTCACACGAAGTTTAATATGAGTGAAGCAGAAATGACGGCACGAATCATGAAGGCGATCGAAAATCCGTATGTCACCATTGTCGGACATCCAACGGGAAGATTGATTGGGTATCGTGAGCCTTATGCCGTGAACATGGATCGATTGTTGGATAAAGCCAAGGAGACCGGGACATTCATGGAGCTGAATTCGTTTTGGGATCGTCTTGACCTCAATGATGTGCATCTTCGAATGGCTAAGGAAAAGGGGGTGAAGATCATGATCGATACCGATTCCCACAACACCAGTCATTTCGAGATGTTGCAGTATGGAGTGGCCAATGCTCGTCGAGGATGGATTGAACCAGCCGATGTGGTCAATACCCTTTCCACCGCCGAGTTTCTGAAAACCATTCGCGCCAAGCGGCAAAAAAGTAAATAACAAACAAGGCGATTTGCTTTTTTTTGACGAATAGGCGGAGGGTATGGCAAAGAAAATTCGTGTGGGCTTGATGTTTGGAGGAGAGTCTCCTGAACACGAGATTTCAATTCGATCCGCAGAAACGGTTGTAGAACTTCTCAATCCAAAACGTTATCAGATTGTTCCCCTTGGAATTGCCCGAAATGGAAAATGGAAAATGGCTCAAAAAGCAGGCCAATCTCTTACTCAAGTTCTCAAAAAAGGGAAACTTTTTGTAGAGTGGGGGAAGCTGGGTGAAAAGGTCGATTTGATCTTTCCATGCTTGCATGGTCCGTTTGGTGAGGATGGGACCATTCAGGGTTTGTGCGAACTGTTGAATGTTCCTTATGTTGGATGCGGGGTTCTTTCTTCCGCGGTCGGCATGGATAAATCAATCCAGAAGCGACTGTTTAATCAGCAAGGGTTGCCCGTGCTCGACAGTTACAGTTTTGAAAAGTGGAGTTGGAAGCTTCTCTCCGATGGCATTGTCGAAGACATCATGAAGCGATTTCCGTTTCCCGTTTTTGTGAAGCCTTGTCGGCTTGGCTCAAGCATTGGCATTAGCCGCGTCGATTCGCCAAAGGATCTTGAGAAAGGTTTGAACTTGGCTTTTCGACATGATTCCAAAGTCTTGATTGAGAAGGCAGTTGTCTCAGCGCGAGAGTTTGAAGTTTCGGTGATGGGAAACGAGCTCCCTGAAGTCTCTGAAGTTGGGGAAACCATCCCATCGAATGAATTCTTTGATTACGAAGCCAAGTATAAGAAGCCTTCTGGCAAACGCGTTCCGGCTGAGATTCCGGACAATGTTCGAAAGCAGATGCAGGTTTGGGCTGGGATGGCGTATTTGGCCCTTGATTGCAAAGGGTTTGCTCGTGTCGACTTTCTCGCAAAACCCGATCTCTCGGAGATCTACTTGGGAGAGATTAACACGATTCCAGGGCTGACCCCCACCAGTTTATTCTTAAAGCTTTGGGAAGCCAGCGGAAAGAAACCCGCGAATGTGATTGAACAATTGATCCAGCTTGCGCTTGATTTGCACAAAGAAAAAGTCCGCCCGTAACCACGTTCTTCAAGAGATCCTTTGATGGCTGTCCATCTTGGCCAGGATGAAGAGCTTCGAAATCTTTTTCAATGTCGCGTCAATGCGTGGGTTTGTTCCGATGAGTGCATCGACGAGCTGATGAATCTTTCTAAGCTTCGAGTAGGTGTCGTCATTTTTCCTAGAATACCACACTTTCGCCAAACAAGATTTTGAGCAAAATTGAGCCTTTGCTGATCGGGCCGTGAATGATTTTCCACACGCGATGCAAAGTGTCTGTCGGCGACGTGTACGAACCTGAACTCCTTTTTTGGAGAGTGCTGCTGCGGCTTGCGAAAGTTCCATGCTCTTATCGTAACCGATTACAATCCAAAAGTCAAGCCCAAATTTGGATTGTGACCGGTTATATTACTCGGTGGTCAGAACACAGAGCAACCTCGATCAATAAGGCTAACAACTCTTGTCTTCAAGGCGCGCACATTTTAGATTTCTCGAAAGATCTAAAATGTGCGCTTGCGGTTACCCCTTAATAATCCCAATCGGTTTCATGCGAGCCACTTTGGGAGAAATGCCGGAACCATGGGCCACCTCAACGACATCGACGATGTTCTTGTAGGCCAGAGGGGCTTCTTCGGTAACGGTTTCCCGACTTCTCGCCTTCAGAACAATTCCTTTGGAGGCTAATTCTTCAATGAGGTCCTGGTACTTGATTTCTCGTTTGGCTTGAGTCCGGCTTTTTTGCCGACCTGCGCCATGGCAAGTGGTTCCAAAGGTCTCTTCCATCGCTTTCTCACTTCCAACAAGCACGTAAGAAAAACGTCCCATGTCCCCTGGAACTGGAATCGGTTGTCCAATGTTCTTGTAATCGGTGGGAAGTTCAGGATGCCCAGCCGGGAAAGCGCGAACCGCCCCTTTTCGGTGGACACAAAGTTTCATTTTTTTCCCATTCACCTGATGCTCTTCAATTTTGGCGATGTTATGGCAGACATCGTAAATCACTTCGATTCCGATTTTCTTCGCACCAAGCCCAAAAATGTGCTCAAAGGTTTCTCGAGTCCAATGCGTGATGCATTGTCGATTTGCAAAAGCAAAGTTTGCGGCACTTGCCATGCCCCCAAGATAGTTTTGTCCTTCAGGCGACTCGACGGGAGTGCAGGCTAATTGTCGATCTGGAATATTAAGGCCATATTTCTGCAAGGCTTTCCCCATGGTGGCGATGTAGTCGGTGGCCACCTGATGGCCAAGGCCGCGTGAGCCGGTGTGGATGAGGATTGTAATTTGTCCAGGATAAAGTCCCATAGCCTGTGCCGCTTTTTCGTGGTAGATTTCATCCACCACCTGAACCTCCAAGAAATGATTGCCACTTCCTAAAGTCCCAAGCTGATCTTGGCCACGTCGAGCCGCCTCGTTGGAAACCATGTCAGGATTTGCGGAAGAAAGGAATCCACTTTCTTCCAAATGATCGAGGTCCTCTTTCCATCCGTAGCCGTGCTTAACAGCCCAGCTTGCTCCCTCAGTCATCACTTTTCGCATTTCTTCTTTGGAAAGTTTGATTTTTCCAGAAGATCCTACACCGGTAGGAACAGACAGGAAAAGCTGATCAATGAGCTCTCGAAGTTTGGGTTTAACCTCTTCGAATGTCAAACTCGTTCGGAGGAGACGAACACCACAGTTGATGTCAAATCCGACCCCTCCTGGAGAAACAACCCCATCCTCCACTCGGGTGGCGGCTACCCCTCCAATGGGGAAACCATAGCCCCAATGAATGTCCGGCATGGCTAACGAGGCTTTCACGATCCCCGGGAGCGTGGCTACATTCGCCACTTGTTCCAAGGCTTGGTCGTTCAGGAGGGCTTCCAAGAGTTTCCCCTCCGTGTAGATGATGCCGTCCACTCGCATGCCTGGCTTGTACTCCATCGGCAATTTCCATCGATAGGAGTCGATTTGTTCAAGTGGCAAAACATTTTTTTGCATAACAGGTCATCCTTCTCTTACACGTCAAAAATTACACGAAGCGTGCAATGTTCATTCTGGATCACTTGGACATCATGGTAAGTGGCTGCCTTGATGTAGGTATTGATTTTATGTTTGTCTTGTATTGGCTCACCAGCAACCTTGGCCAAGAGTTTTGTCGGCTTCAATTCAAGAATTTCGAAATGACTGAAAAGCACCTTCTCTGTGTCATAAAGATAAAGAAGCCTATTAAGCCAGCTGATGAGAAGATCGGCAAGAGAGTCTGCCTCCACTTCAATCGAGAATGGTTGGAGTGGCGAAACGGGAGTGTCGACGTGAGCGATGATCGAAAACATCCCTTTGGCTGCATTCACAAAGGCTTCCTCAAGATTGGGTCCGCTTGCAAGAAGCCCAATGTCGGCCGTGTGATCAAGAATGGTGAAACCCGATACCGGGACTTTCATCAGGGTTAGGGCAAGTCGTAAGAGACAAGCTCCAGGTGCGTTTTCGATTGACCTCCCGGGGTTTTCGAGTTCCAGTCAAGGGCGACGGCACCGACCACTGGATCGAGCCAAAAGGATCCAGTTCCCTTTTTCGGTCCTTTAAAATCGATGAGATAGGTCGGGAAAGTGCCCGCAGGAACCGTGGTGTTGGTTTGACTTCTAACGATGAAAGTTACTTTGTCACCATCAAAGGTCGTGTTCCATTTTTTCCCAACAATGACTTCTGCCGGAAGCCAGAATTCTCCAGTTAAGGGGTTCAGAAGTCCTTGGGGAGCTGTCACGAATTGACCTTTCCAAATCGGCTCCGTTTCTTCCACGAGGGTTAGTTCGAGAGGAGCGGTATGCTTGGGTGAAAGCTTTCGGCAATGAAGCTGAAAGGTGAGGGCAGGCATCGATTGTTGTTGTTTTCCAAGCTGATAAGTAACCGTTCCTTGATACGTCCAAGTATTTCCGTCATTTAAAGGAAAACCAAGCTCTACCTTTGTCCCTCCACATCCGGAGACAAAAAGGGCACTAACGAGTAAGGTTGTGAGCCAAAGCGTAAACTTTGTTTTTTGAGATGTCATATTTTTTTGCAATTTCACGAGAGGCTTCTCGGATCGAAACACCCTTTTCTACCAAGGCTTCAATTTCCTGTTTTAGTTGCCCTGGTTCGATTTCCTCTGGCGCTTCTTCGCCGGCAATAACCAGTGTGATTTCTCCCTTCGGAGGACGTTCCTCGACTTTCTTCACGATGAGAGAAAGTGTTCCTCCAATGACTTCTTCATGAATCTTAGTGAGCTCGCGTACTAAGGCGGCAGGGCGGTCACCGAGCACCTCCAAACAATCCTTTAAGCTTTCGAGAATTCGATGGGGAGCTTCATAGAAAACCAAAGTTGCAGGGAATGACTTGACTTGTTTTAACATCGTCTTTCTTGCTTTGGACTTGGAAGAAAGAAACCCAGCAAAAAAGAATTGGTTCGTTGGAAGGCCTGAAGCCACGAGGGCGGTGACACACGCGGACGGTCCTGGAAGCGAAACTACGGACAACCCTTCCTCGTAGCATCTTCTGACAAGCTTGAATCCAGGATCACTCACAAGCGGGGTGCCCGCGGAAGAAACAAGAGCAATTGATTTTCCTTGGTTTAGTTTTTCAATCAGTTTTTCTTCCTTGGCTTCAGAGGACCCGGAATCATAATAGCTGACCATTGGTTTATGGATGTCAAAGTGATGAAGTAGTTTCTGGGTGTGTTGGGTGTTCTCAGCGGCAATGAGGTCAACTTCTTTCAGAACACGCAAAACCCTCAAGGTAATGTCTTCCAAATTTCCAAGAGGGGTTGGGCAAACAAAAAGGGTTCCGCGTTGAGCCACTTGACTCACTGGAGTTAGACGCGAGCTTCAGAAGGGAAAAGCCACTTATCAAGCGCTCGGGTGTAGTGGGCAATTTCCTGGTCGGTAAAGAAGACGGCGATCTCTCGCTTCGCAGACTCCGCAGAATCGGATCCGTGAATCAAATTGTTTTGAATCGAGATTCCGAGATCTCCCCGAATGGTTCCCGGTTCGGCTTCGGCACAATTCGTGGAGCCCATAAGTTTTCGGATTTGTTGAATCACGCTTGGACCTTCTGCCACCATCGCCACAATGGGGGAGGCAGTAATGAAATCAACGAGTCCCCCAAAAAATGGTTTTTCTTTGTGAGGAGAATAAAGCTCTTCGGCTTTCTTCCGATTGAGATGCACCATCTTTATCGCCACGAGCTTTATCCCTTTTTCTTCAATTCGAGTCATGATTCGCCCGATGTAGCCACGTTCAACAGCATCCGGTTTGATGAGTACGAGCATCTTATCCATGCTGGAATGGTTCGAATAGAAAAGCGCTCATTCCTCCAACGTCATTCTAAGAAGCAGCTAACCTTCTCGAGATAACCGGAGACAGATCAATTTTTGCTTGAGTTCTTCAATCACCAAGTCCCAGAGAAAAGTTTTGGCACTTTCTCTTCCGGCGATTCGAAGTCTCTCGCCCAGGGAAGGTTCTTTAGCCAGCGATGCAAGATACGTGGTGAGCTCGGAGGGATCGTCACTTTCCACCATGAGGGCATTGTGGAAATTCTTGGCATAATCTTCGCCGGTATTCCCGGTTATCGCCACTCCGCCACAAGCCATGACCTCGAGGCCAACCAAGCCAAAAGGTTCGTGTCGGCTGTTGGCTAGAACCGCATCCACCCCTCGATAGATCACGCGTTGCATTTCTTCAGAAATGTGAAATCGTAAATCAGCAATATCGGCTTTCGGATTCTCTTTCAGTGCTTGGAGTAAAAGTGGAAGAGGCGCTTCCTTGGGAAGCTTTATGGAGGCGATTTCAAGCCCGAGTGTCCAGGCGATTTGTCGCACTTCTTCCCCGTGTGACTCCATGCCGCCTCGCATGAGAAGCTTAGGGCGATAGCCAAGTCGCTTCAGCATGGCCATGCTTTGAATCGCCATGACCCACCGCTTATCGGGATCGAATCGACCGACCTTGGCCAGAAGAAGATCGCACGAAAAAGCTTTCGAGAGCTCGCGACTTTTTTCCAAGGGGATAGGGCTGAGCCATCGCTTCGGGATCCCGTTTGGGATGACCCATGATGGGACGTGATGGCGCCAGAGCATTTCTTGCTTCATGTATCGGCTGACGGTTGTGAGGGTTGCATGTTTTTGAAGCGCATACCAGTTGATCCGGTGGAAACCAAACGTGTTGTTGGCATTCCAAAGAAAAAATGTACGATTCTGCTGGTTGGCTCCTGCAACCAATTGAGAAAGGGCGATGGTGGTGTTCGCCATGTGCCATTCTTCACTCAGGATCACGACATTCTTTCTTGGTTGTGCCAGGAGAACATGTTGCATGACCCACGGGGGCAAGCTCCTCTCAAAATCTAAGCATTTCCCCTCCTCCCCATCGTAAACACCCAGCGGATGATACCGGCTGATCCATTGGCACCAGCGATGATAGGTCAATCGACCAGAAACCAATTTCTCCACTCCGGGCAGCTTGGGATCTCCAGCAAAAAAAAGATGGGTTTCGTACCCTCCTTCCGCTAACGCACGCGAGAGCTCACTCATTCGAACTCCAAGGCCTCCGGCTTGGCTGTAAAGGTCCGGACCTTCCATAGAAAGCAAGATAAATAAAGTGTTGGAGGGTGCGAATTCGGGGAGAGGGTGCCGGGTTGCCTCTTTGTAACGCGAGGTGATTCGCTTGTGTGTTCGCTTAAGCGGTGACACGGCTTCCTGGTTTTGTCACTGGCTTGCCTTGCTGGCACAAAGAGCAAGTTTCTTGGGTGGCCGTTTCGAGTTTCAGTTTAAGAAGTGAGTACGTTGGATAAGTAAGGGGCTTGCCTCCTCGATCAACCAACGCGGTTATTCCCATGACCTTGACTTCTCGAGATTCCAAATAGCGGGCTACCTCAAGTGCGGATCCCCCGGTGGTGAGGACATCTTCGGCAATCAATGCTTTGCTTCCAGTTGGGATCTCAAATCCTCGACGTAAGGTCATGGCTCCACTCACCCGTTCAGTAAACGCATTTCGTACTTTCAGTTCTCGAGCCAACGCGTAAGCAAAAAGGATTCCACCCATCGCAGGCCCAATGACCCAGTCCACTTGAAGTGAAGCGACTCGAGCCGCTAAATCTTTAACCAGTTTTTCTGCAACTTGTGGATTTTCGAAAAGCCGCGCACACTGCACGTATTGACCGCTGTGGAGACCGGAGCTTAAGAGAAAATGTCCTTCTAAGAAGGCACCAGAATCTCGAAAGACTTTGAGGACCTCGTCTTGGTTCATCACTTTCTGCGGTTTCTTCTACGGATGCTTAACCCACTCATCTTTTCCCGTCATGAGCAATGGGGAAGTTCAGTTTTAGGCCGCGAGCCTCTGACCGTAGGGGGCACTGTAAAGAATTGGCTCTTCTTCTGGAGGCTTACGGTCTTTTCCCATCAGATGCTGGGTGTAAGCATGCTTGTTGCTCCAGGGGGGTGGAAGTGGATACGGTTTGTCCGAGCTGATATAACCGGGGCGCCAGCTATCTGCCGTGTCCGCGAGGAAGCTTGTTGGGGCATCCAGATCGACCCAATCCTGACGAAGGTCATACTTCGCGACACTCCGGTTAAACCGGCGAATGGCTTTGCCCGAAGCTCGCTCCCAGTCCCATCGCCGCATGTTTATTTCGGTGTTGAAGCGATCGGCCTCATTATCCTTTAGCTGGAATTTAAACTCCTCTTCCGTCATATTATCAGGATATTTTGGTGAACGTCCCTTGTAATCTACTGCATCTTTTGGACAAAGTCGTTGCAAGCGAGGTAATTCCATGGGGAGTGTGCTAGCGAGTCGACCCACAAAATGACCTGCCTTAAGGCAGTCGACGTCTGCTTTCACCACCATCTCATATCGGTCAAACATGTTGAACATGATCAAAGTAACTCCAACATAGCTCTGGGATACTTTGTCAAGTCCCACCCCGATACAACTGATGGGAACGAAATTACGTTGAAGCGCATTGTTAACGGTGGCTACGATCTCTTCTGGCGTCAAGGGGCCGTTTTTCTTGAATTTGGCTAGGATTGCTTCTGCAACCAACTTTTCTATTTGGTGGTAGATTCCGTCAGCCGCCATCTTAATCTTGTTCTGGGTGTCTTGCTCGATGTTACTGTAGAGTCGCTCGTGTCTCTGGAAGGCAGTCGGTTTTGTTTTGCCATCTCCGAAAAAGATTTCCATGCACTCATTGTGGCTCCTTATAAGTTCTTCATAAGGGGTGGATTCCATTCGCTTCACACGCAGAGCACCTTCGAAGCGATCGAGTACATGCTCTGTCCGGGGCTCGGCTTGAATTGCTGGAATCCGTTTTGGCAATATTCGACCACCGCCTGCTTGCGCTACCGGCGCCCAGGATGATTTACCTTCATTGACTTCTCCGACTAGTTTTAGGGGCATGTTAGCCTCGGAGTTCAATCCGCCTGAAAAACATCAACCACCGCCGCCAGAACGGGCCCGAATATTTTCCATAGCAATTCGTCTTTCTTCCCTGTTCCAGTCAGCAAACAGTTGTTCCCAGCCTTTTCTCATGCTGAGTAAGGAACTTACAAGGAGCTGGCCAATGTCTTGTCCCCATTGAACGAACGACAAGTACTTTTCAATTTCCCACTTCTTCTGCATCAAGAACGTGTTGATACCCGCCTTGGCGACTTCGATTTGGATCTGGGCCAAAACGTTTAAGAAGAGGTTGTCTTTAATCTTATCCTGTACATCGACGTTGGCAAGCAGATCCGCGACCGGGTCACCTGTCCCCTTGCTCGTTGGATTTTCCTTTGGCATCCCTTCACGTACGATCTTTTCCCCACCCTTGCCAAAAAATGGAACTTCATGCAACGGGAACTCTTGGGTCTCGCCTCGCGTTGGCACTGTCTGTTGTGTTCCTTGTGGCGCCGCTCTGTGTTGAGTCCCTTGCGGTGTTGCTAGAGCCACAGTGGATGCAGCGAGAGCAGGCACAGCTAGACGCCTTAACATTCTCCTGATTCTTTTCCAGTCATCCGGAGTGAGAGTAGTGTCCGGACGGGGTTTCGGTGTTGGAATGTCAGATTCTGCGGTGCCGCCTGTCTCGCCCTGAGGTCCAGTACTACCTTCGACCGGAGTGCCGGCTCCCGATGGATTCGTTTTCTCAACTGTCATTTCGATCATTCCTCCAGATTGGTTTTTCTTAAGTCACTAATCTTCTTTAATAATACCCATTTTACTTGCGATAGTTCCGGCCCGTTTGCTTGGCGTCTGTTCAAGCCACCCCATGTTAATGGCATTGTTAAGGGCGACTACAGCAAAATCTGGTGATTGAACACTCGAAACTGTTGCCATGACGAAATTCACCCCATTGAAATTTTAAGCTTAAAACAAGTATACCAAGGATTAAGAAGAGAGGGAATAGGCTAAACGGGAAGAATTGTTAACGTTTAATGAACTTCTCGAAAAGCTGCAAAGTTCCTCTGCTTAATCCATTTTTAACCTTCCCTTTATTTGCCCTTAGTGGATCTTGCTTTCAATTTCGGTTAGACTTAATGTTGAGAAATACGTGTGTCGTCATTTCTAATGAAAGGAGCTAATTGAGTATGCAAGCAGTAAGCGTAATTCGTGGAGGGGTAGGGGCTAGAAATCCATTTCTTGGAGTTGCAGCCGCAGACGAGAATGGAAGAGCACCCAGTGCAGCTCGCCACGTTGGCGGTAATTTTGCAGCAGCAGAAATGAACATGAATGGCGATGGGACAGGGCTTACAAGCCAGACCCGCAATGCAAACACCCGTTTTAGTCCAGTGTGGGTCACTCCAGTCGCGAACCCTTCAAACCGGGGCGATTCGGCAGTACGCCACGATCCAGAATGGTCAACGCAAGCTTTTCGATTCGAGCAAAGGCTTCCAGGGTCTAGACCTTCCTCGAAAGAGTCATTGGCTGATGCTGAGAGGCGAGCCTGGGCACTGGTTTCCAAGATTGATCTCAGACAATATTGGCGGGGATGGTCATCATCCATTTCCAGGACTGGATCTATCAAAGTTGTCTAATAATAAGTCGATGCATTAACCAGTTCTTAACTGGAGAAGCTAGACGGAGCTGTACAGCAGTGGACAGCTCCGTTTTTATTACTGATTATGATTCTGACACTAAGCTGGAACACCAATAGACGATCTCAGGCCGCTTCCTATTGAACAAGTTGAACAAACCGGGCTTCCCAGCAATGACAAGTGCGACTTCGGGAAGTTTTGGCAAATTCTTTAGAACGGGAACCATCGGATAAAATCGAGAGGAAATGAATTTACTGAACGGCAGGAGTTGCAAGACCTCTGCCAAGCTTCTGAACCCACTCGGCTGTCCCTTTAACCCATTCTGCCGTCAAGCTACCTAAATCTCCAACGATCTGTTTTGCAGTGCTTCCCACCAAGGTCATGATGTGAGCCGCGTGAGTCGGAATGAGTGTGATCATTTCCCACATGTTTCTGTTCATCCCAAGCGCTGCCTGTACGCCTATCTGTTGCTTGAACACGTTAGCTTGTGATTCCGCTGAACCCAAAGCCACGTCTTGAATCCCTTTGGAGATCTTGCCGTAACCCTCCAGTCCTTCGCCTGGGCCTAAGTTGCCTATTACTTCTTGGGCTTTTGCTAGATCCTCGGCCCCCAGCATTTGACCGGAAACGGGTTGCTTTTTTCCCTGCTTTTCTGCGGCTTTTCGAACCGCATCGTCAAACATCCTTTCCAGGTCGTCCAGCTTAACCGCATCCTTCAATTGTGCTTGCAATATTCTCATGAAATCTTTCTTGTAATGCGTGGGTAATTTTTGGTCGTCAACCAGGGTAGATTTATTTTGCAAAAATGTGGCCAAAGCCTGTTGAAGTGCATTTTCAATAAACACTGGCTTTGGATCCAGAAACAAATAGGCGAACGCAACACCAAGCTGTTCTCTTGCTTCGGCTATCTTGCTCTTGATGTACTGAGCGGTATAATCAAAAGTTTCTTGTGGCAGAGGTTCCGCCTCGACTTTATGTTCAGCACCGGCACCTGTATGGTGCGCAGCGTTTTGCCCTCTTTGACCGACTTGTTCGGCACTGTCCACCATTGAAGCATGTAAGGTGTCGGCAGCTCGAGCACGAGAATCATCGATATTCCCCTGATTTGCTGAGGCATCGTGTGGAGTTAATTTTGGCTGTTTTGGATCATTGATCGGACCAACGCTACTCATGAGTTCTCCTTCTCTCGTTTTCTGTTCTATTTCTATTATATACCTTGGACCCACACCCCTGACTAGAGCCCGACATGAAAACAATGTTAACTCTTTGTTAAATTTGGCCAGAGATCGAAAGCTTATTAAAGCTGATTTACGAAGAAAAGCCAGAACCTCCGAAATCGTCCCGAGGGGAGCCTCTTTTTTCGGGAGCTCCCCGTCTCCGGAGCACGGCTTCGACGTCTGGGTGTTGATTCTGAATCGCCAGTGCCAGAGGAAAGTTACCATTCGTGTCCTCGAGTCCATGACTCGCGTTGTGGTCGAGAAGCACTCCCGCGATTTCAGAGAATCCGTTTTGGGCGGCACAATGCAAAGCAGTCATACCAGCCCGGTTTTGATGATTTATACTGACTCCTTTTGCAAAAATGGCAGTGAAATCATCGGAAGCCGCACCCCGGGCCACCAGCATCTTTACCGCATTTAATTTGCCGTTCCATGCAGCCAAGATGAGAGGCGAGTTAAGCTCTGTATCTTCAGCATTCAGCTTTGCTCCAAGTTGCAATAATGACTTGATAACATGCTCATGCCCGCGTGCTGAAGCGGCACACAGAGGAGTCCAACCGCGTTCGTCGCGAGCTTCGACATCAGCGCCGCTGGCTAAGGCGGCAATCAGGTTCTGACCATCGCCGCTTTTAGCTGCCTCCAGCAGCCTTCGATCAAGCGTATTCGCTCGTTCTTGTAAAAGCCGAATAATTCTCTCGTCTGTGGCAACCCTTAGGGGTGTAATCCCTTGAAAACCCGTCATTCTTGGGTTTGCCCCTCCTTCGAGAAGAACCTCCGTGACAGAAACGTGTCCTTCGGTAGCAGCAATGATAAGTGCGGTGTTGCCCCACTTGTTCCAGGCATTAACATTGGCGTTGTGCTGAAGGAGAGAACGAACAACTTCGGTGTGTTCATGACAGACGGCAACGATAAGCGCGGTATTCCCAGACTGGTTTTTGGCATCAACTTTGGCGCCATACTGAAGAAGAGAATGGACAACCTCAGTATGCCCTCCCGAAGAGGCAAGGATAAGAGGGGTATTGCCATACTGATCCAGGGCATTCACACTTGCATTATGCTGCAGGAGAGAACGGACAACCTCAGCATGTCCTTTGCCAGACGCAACGATTAGCGGTACTTCCCCATACTGGTTTTGGACATTAGCATCCGCGTTATGTTCAAGGAGACAACAGACAACCTTAGCATACCCTTTGAAAGTGGCAAACTGAAGCGCCGTGTTGCCGATCGTTTCTTGGGCATTCGGATCTGCTTTATGTTCAAGGAGAGAACGAACAACTTCGGTGTGTCCTTTCCAAGCCGCCAGAATCAGCGGAGTGTTTTGTAGTTTATCTCGAGCATCAACAAAGGCTCCTGAAAGCAAAGCAACATGAAGTTCAACCAGATCCCCTTTTTTGGCAGCATTCAGCAATGACTTATTGTTTTTCGGGGTCGGTCCAATTTCAGCTTTCGCGTCTGCGCGCCGAATTTGTGCTAGGGCGTCCAGGAACAAGTTTCCCTTTTTACGAGGAGGCCCTCCGGAGGAGCTTGTAGGATGAAAATGGATCTTCAAGTCTTGGTTCCCCCTAAGTGATGACTGCGCACATGATGAGTATACCCACAGTTAGGATTGGACAAGTATGAACAAAATGTAAATAGTTCGGCAAGGGCGGTCTTGTTAGAATGATTGTGTGGCACGTGCTATGATTTTTTCGTTTCTTCGATTGAGCCAAGAATCGAGAGGAGGGATTGCTTTGGATCTGGAGCTTCCAGAATCGGTCGACCGATGACCAGGTAATCGGCCCCAGCTTTCAGAGCGTCGAGGGGGGAAAGGGTCCGTTCCTGATCATCCTTTGATGATTCAGGAAGACGTATTCCGGGAGTGACTAGGATAAACTTCGGGCCCAGTTTTGCGCGAAGCATGGCGGTTTCTTGAGGAGAAGCCACCACACCATTT
This sequence comes from Candidatus Melainabacteria bacterium, assembly GCA_013286945.1. Classification (GTDB taxonomy): domain Bacteria; phylum Vulcanimicrobiota; class JABDET01; order JABDET01; family JABDET01; genus JABDET01. The sequence goes on along the minus strand of JABDET010000003.1, from coordinate 26,111 downwards.
AAACCCACTTGCTTGGCCATTTGCGCCAGCAGACCCACCTGCTCTTTGGGGGAACGGCCAACCCCCATTTGGTTAAGATCCTCGCCATTCAAACTTGTCAAGACCGTAATTCCGACCAAGAATGGATTTCCTTCTGCTTCTCCAAGGGCTTCTCTCAGCATTCTCTCTCCCCCCAAAAGATGAACTGAGAGCATCCAAACCCCAAGTTTTTTGGCCCCTTTGACCCCTAAGCGAACCGTGTTTGGGATGTCGTGAAGTTTCAGATCCAGAAATACACGATAGCCTTTCTTGTGGAGTTTTTCGATCAATTTTGGGCCTTCTTGAATGAAGAGTCCTGGACCGACTTTGACGTTATGAATAAGGCCTTCAAGAGGAGGGAGGAGTTTAAAGGCTGTTTTGGAATCGGGTGTATCTAAAGCCAGGATAAGCTTGTCCTTATTATTCTGCACGCGGCTAGTTTCGGGAAAAATTGAATGCTTCCTCGTCCCAACTTGACGCTATCTCTCGAAACGGCTGCGGAAATTTAAGATCCCAGAATATCGGCCCAAGATTTAGAGGCCTGACGATAGAGAGTCATTTCCTTGGCTGCTGCGGCCGTTTGGGTGTATTTCTGACTGGCAATGGCCAATGCCGTGGTCGCCTTGGCATCAGTCTGTAACTTGTACTGGGTGGCCATTCTTGCGGTTTTGATTGTCTGCGCTGATTGTTGTTGGCCTGCAATCAGAGACTCGGTGGCTGCACTTGAAGCATAAGCAGAAGCAGCCTGAACTCCTGTGCTTCCGAAAAGCCCTCCACCAATTCCTAAGAGGCTTGTTAGAATTCCGCCCATGGTGCGTGGACCTCCTTCATGCGTTTAACAGCTGTACAAATTGTTTTCATTTTATTAACAATATCACGTCCTGAATGGGTTTCGTAAAGGGGGAATTGTAAATAAGATGTGAAGCATTCGTTAACAATTTGTAAAGTTTTTGACGGGAATATGTTCTAGGAAAATAGATGACAGGTCAAGAAAGAGGAAGCCTTCGGAGAAAAACAAAAAAGCACCTATAACCCCCTCCTCTCGAGATGGCAGAGAAGAATCTAGCTCTACAAGCTCACCGGAGTATGCTTAGCTCTCCAAGATGAACTTTGGGCAGAGGTTATACAGCGCTTGTGGTGTTTCCTTGATTGACTTTTTCGTTACCTTTTGCGGTCATTTGCGTAACCTGTCCAAGTGACCCCAAATACTCTTGCATCGTAGTAGCCTGCACTTGTGCGGCCAATGATGTTCGATCGGAAATCCCCTTTTGGGCTGTCGTGGCCGTACCGAGTTGAGCTGTTAATCCTGATTCTAACATCCCCGCGATAGTCGAATTCGTTGCCTGTTGGGTTGCAAAACCCATGGCGGCTAGGACATTCGGATCTACGCCGATGCCTGCTCCAATTGGTGGTGTCATTTTTAAAACCTCCTTCTTGAATTCATCTTTGCTTCGATTGCCTACCGTATATATCACGACAGAAACCCGCTTGTAAAGCTCCTGGCATTAACAAATTGAGTCATAATTGTTAACCTTTTGTAAACTGACAATCAAGTCAGGGGCTTTGCCATTTGGTAGCGTTCGATTTGAAACCCCCATTTCTCAGCAATAGCGAGGGAGGCTTTATTGCTGACCGTAATCATCCCAGTGAGATAGTCGTCATTGTTTTCTCTAGCTAGTTCTTCTGCTTTTCCGAGAAGAAGCTTCCAAAGCACCTTTCCCCGATACCTTGGAGAGATTCCCATATCTGAAACCACCGTTTGTTTTTCACCTGTGCTTGCCTCTAGTTGGTTCACCAACAGAAAAAGATAGCCGACGATTTTTCGGTTAGACGTGTCTTCGAGAAGAAGAAGCTTAAAAGAGCTGGCCGTCGACCACACCCTTTTTAGCTCAGCCAAGACAAGGTCGACCATCGCGTTAATCGAGGCTGGGGCTATTTTGCGGGTCTCCGGGACACTCGCCAAGGCGCATTCTTGAACCAGCTCGCGAATAAGAGGAAGGTCAGCAAGGGTACCCAGACGCACTTGAAATTTCATTATTGTAGCCTGAAGACGACAGGGAAGGTGATTCGGGAATCCGCCGCGGCCCCGTTCTGGACGGCGGGTGCAAAGCGCCAACACTGCCGCACGTTTTGAACCGCGGCCTCGTCCAGGGCTGAGTTCCCCGAGCTTTGGGCGACCTGTACCCCGAGGACTTCTCCCCGTTTTCCAACCGTTACCACCAACACGACCGTCCCTTCAATGCCTTGATCTCGCTCCGAGTCAGGATACGGGGGCTGACAGCGGGCGAGAACCGCCGGATCTTTTCGGTCAGGGAGCACCAGCCTCGGATGGGAGATGGGGGGGGGAATCTTGACTTTTTCAGTGTTCTCGATAGGCCCTTTCCCTTCCGGAGTTCCTTCAGGATTTCCAATCTTGGTTCCCCCTTTCGGTTCGTCGATTTGTGCAAGGTTTGATTTGCTTTCCGCGGTCTTATCTTCTGCAGGCTTCTGGTGAAACTTGACTTGCTCAACATGAAGCAAGGGGGCCACGGCTTTTGAATGCGATTCAGCTACTCTCGGTTTCAGCTTCGGAAGCGGTGGGGGTTTTAGCTTTGGTTTGGCCGGAGGGGGCAATTCCTTGATCAGGTGAACACTGATGAGCGAGCTCTTTTTTGGTAGAAACGCTTTTCCGTAGCGGAGAACGAAGGCATAGATAAGCGCATGAGCAAAGAGGGCCATGATAAGAAAAGCAAAAAGATGGCCTTCCCAAACCCGCTTTGGTTTTGGGATAAGCAGGCTGTCGTTTGCCCCCGCGTACGCTTCCATTTACACCCTTACCTCGATTCCACCGGCGCGGCGAAAGAAATGTCGTCAAGACTTGCGGTCTTTGCTGAATCCATGACCTCGATAACCACCCCGTAAGGGACTGCTTGGTCGATTCGCATCACTATTTCAGTCGTATTTTTCTTCAAATGTTCTTGGTAGAGGTAGTTGGGGAGGATGTCTAGGTTGATGAGCTTTGAGCCGACAAAAACGGCGTGCTTTTCAGAGGCCCATGCTGGAATGGTGACCGTGACCCCTTTGTAGTGGCTTTTTTTAAATTGCTTGGGGCTTCCCTTGGGAAGTCGAAAGTTAAACCCAAAGACCCCTGCGGCTGCTGCAATCAGAAAAATAATGAGGAGAACCAAAAGAACATCGGTGAGTGGCGTGATGTTGATTTCTGCCATCACCTCTTCTTCTGGAAGTTTCCCGAAACGCCGCCGGTGCCGAAGTCCAGCCATGGCTAAAGGATTTAGTTCCCTTTTTCTGACTTTTGCGGAAGTCCGAGATCCGCAGGAAACTGCAATCCGGCTTGTTTGAAGAACAAGAGTTCGCCCAAGCGAGCGGCGTAATCTGAAATTTCTCCAATCATCCGTTTGATTCTTGATTTAAAGAAGTTAAAAGCCACAACCGCAAGAATGGCCACAAAAAGTCCCCCCGCGGTGGTCACCAAGGCTTCGGCAACACCCGCCCCTACCGTTTCGATTCCTGTTTTCCCATGTTTGGCAATGTCATTAAAGGCTTGGATGATTCCAAGAACCGTTCCGAAAAGTCCGACAAACGGGGCAATCACGGCAATCGTGCCAAGAATCGAGAGGTTGGCTTCAAGCACGCGAGTGGAATCAGAAATGCCAACGCTCATCGCGTCCAGAATGTCTTCGCGGCTGCAATGGGAACGAAAAAGACCAATCTTAAACACTTGCGCCAGGAGCCATTTTCGTTTGTCACAAAACTGGATGGCGTCATCCAGCCGATCATGAGAAACAAAAACCGCGGTTTGCTTTAAGAGCCATTCCCCATCAATGCCACATCGAATGACCACGTACAGACGTTCCAGGCAAATGGCTACCACAATGATTGAACAAGCGATGAGGGCATAAACCACAAACGTCCCCCCAATGTCCATGTATTGCATGAGTGCTTCTAAATTCATGGTCTTTCTAACCTCCTTCAGGTGTCATGTTCGGATCCAGAATTCTCAAGTAACCTCGTACCTTATCGGCTTTAGCGTGATTGTTTTGTTTTTCGTAAAGTGAGAGAGCGGATTCCCATTCTTGTTTGGCCTTGGCGTAATCTGATTTGTGGTAATAAAGATTTCCGAGTTGCTCGTGGGGTTCTGCAAGTGAGGGATCCAAGGAGGCTACTTTTTGGTAGGCCGGAATCGCCTTGTCGATCATTCTTGAATTTTCATACGTTTCAGCCAGTGAGAGAAGAATGGTGGTGTTTTCGGAAGCAACAGACGAGGCTTTAAGAAGCGCATTGAGGCCTTCCTTTTGATTTCCAGCATGGATGAACGCGATTCCCAGGCCTAAGTAGGCGTAAGCAAGCGGATCAGGGGAAGCAGGGGCTGATTGAAAAAGAAGAAGGGCGTTTTGAAAGGAAGAGATTGCCTCCGCAAAGTTTTTTTCTTTGAGGTAGGACCAACCCAAGGTCGAATGAGCTGCCGCGTTTTTTGGATCGAGCTTAATTCCCTTTTCTAACGCGTCGATGGCTTCCTTCGTCTTTCCAGCGTTTGAAAGGGCTGCTCCGAGGTTGGCGTAGAGGCTTGCATTTTCGGGAAGAAGCTTAATGGTTTCTTGATACACCTCCACTGACTTTTCGTAGTCCTGACCTTCATAATAAAGAAATCCAAGATTTTGCAGCACGGCCACATTGTGTGGATCGAGCTTTCTTGCTTTTTCTAGGTAAGGAAGCGCTTCCTTGCTGTGTTTTAAATCGAGCAACAAATTTCCGATGGCTTCATTAAGCGACAGGTCCTCAGGGTTTGTCTCCAAGCTTTTCTTATAGTAAGGAAGCGCTTCTTCTCGTTCGCCCAAGAGCAAATAAGATTTGGCTAATCCGGCATTGGCACGGGGCTCGTTGGGGGAAAGTAGAACCGCTTCTTGATAATCTTCTTTAGCCAGAGGGAATTCTTTCATCTCGAGCTCGGCATCTCCCAAAAGAATCCAACCACTGGAATTTTTCGGGTCGAGCTTCGTGAGTTGGAGATACGCCTTTTTGGCTTCAGCCCAACGCTCTTCCTTCATGAATTGTTCTCCAAGCTTTTCTTGTTCCAGCACTCGAGCGTGGATAGTCTGGGGAGAAGACTTCTTTGCTGAAAACGTGAAAATGGGGGTGAAAGAAATTAAGAAAGCAAACAAGAGGTAAGTCAAGGCTTTACGATCGGTTTTGTTTTGCATTTTCTTTCTCTTTTTTTACTTCTTCTAACGGTTTTGTGGCGAGGGAGATATCGGTAAATCCGGCTAGCTTGGCACTGTCCATCACACCGGCGACAATCCCGTAGGGTGCATCCTTGTCGCACTTGATGATGATCTTGTGGGGGTGTTTTCCGTCTGCATCAAGCGGGAATTCTTTGGCCAGCTTTTCAAGATAGGCTTCGAGGTTCGTGAATTCAACGGGCTTTGCTCCTACAAAAATGCCTTTGTCTCTTCCGATGGAAACCACCAGGTCTGTTTCGTTTGCTTTGTCTTTGTAGTGGGTGGTGGGAATTTTAATTCGGTCTCTTTGAATGGCTCCCGCCGTAATCATGAAAATGATCAGAAGGACAAGCAGGACATCGGTTAACGGAGTAATATTGATGGAAGCCATCAAATCGTCATTTTGATCTTGGGAAATGGCCACAGTGTTTAGTTCGAATCGTGATCTCCCTTTCCTTCACACAGGACATGGTGCAAGTCTGGAAGAACTTGGCAGTAGCTTGGACCATTTTTCTGTTGCTTTCTTTAGCGATCCCCCAGTGGCGAGCTGGGTTTTGTCTGAATTGCTTAATTCCGGGCTTCGTGTTTCTTCGGTGGTGACTTTAGCTCCCAAGACAACACGTCATAGTTTTCCCCAAGACTTGAAGCGGCTGGCTGATGGAAAAGGAGTCCCCCTCTTTAATCCCGATACGCTTCATTCCGCTGAATTTCAGCAGGCGTTCAAAAAGACAAAACCTTCCGTGATTGCCGCCATGAGTTTCTTGAGGAAAGTTCCTCCGGAAATTCTACAAATGGCCCCCCTTGGCGGAATTAACTGGCATCCGGCTCTCTTGCCCCGCTATCGAGGTTCATTTCCTTATTTTTGGATCATTTTGAATCAGGACAAAGAAACGGGTGTTACGATTCATGAAATGACCAATGAGTTTGATGCGGGGGACATTCACTACGTTCAGAAGATTCCGGTGGATTCTCAAGAAACGGCCGGAACACTGACACTGAAATGTGCATCGGTTGGAATCCAGTTGCTGCTTCAAACATTACGCGAACTCGCCGCAGGGAAGTCCCTTCCAAGAGCTCCACAGGACCCTTCTTTAGCGACCTATGGCCTGATTCCTGACGCATCGGTTCTCGAAATCAATTGGGATGAAAAGGCCATGAACATCCTGGCTCTTATTCGTGCTGGCTCCCCTTTCTTGGGAGCGATGACGATTTTTAGAAATCTTATCTTGCGAATTTGGTCAGCTCGACTCTCAAGACCCAATGACGAAGGAGCAAAGCCTGGAACCTTGATTGTTTCCCGCGGACGAGCGGATGTGGCCACCCAAGATTACTTCATTACCCTCGAAACGGTGCAGCTCGAGCTCTTGCGCTTTTATTCAGGACAGGAGTTCTTACAGATTGCAGGACTTGTCGATGGAGAGATTCTCGGGAGGCCCTAGGGCTGGTAGGAAGTGTTCCTACAAGTGAGGAACATAAAACCACTCATCATGGAAGAAACCCTGAAAACCACCTCACTGTTTGGTCAGCACCAGAAAGAAAATGCCAAGCTAATCCCTTTTGCTGGCTGGCAAATGCCGCTGGAATATCGAGGCATTCTTGAGGAACACCGGACGGTTCGAAAAAAGCTTGGTCTTTTTGATTTGTCACACATGGGGGAACTTGAGATTTCAGGAGAGGGAGCTTTAGATTTCCTCTCGGAGATGATCACCGGAAACCTCACCTTGGTCAAACCGGGCCAAGCGCTGTATTCGGTGATGTGTCGTGACGATGGTGGAATCTTGGATGATCTCGTTGTTTATCGAATGGAAAACAAGTTCATGTTGGTGGTGAATGCTTCCAACACCGACAAAATTTCGAAATGGTTGGAGGAACATCTTCCTCCCGATGTTTCAGTCAAGAATCGAACGGATGAGATTGCGCTTCTTTCCATTCAAGGAGCACCTGCTGAAACTTTCCTTCAACACTTTTGTCCCGACAAATTGTCAGCGCTGTCTTACTATCATTTTATCCAATCCAGTGTTTTTGAAATACCCGCAATCATTTCGCGCACCGGCTACACCGGAGAGGATGGATTCGAGCTTTACGTGGAGGCGAAACAGGCGCCCCTGTTATGGGAAAAGATTCGAGAAAGAGAAATCCCACCGATCGGTCTTGGTGCGAGAGATACTCTGAGATTGGAAGCCACCTATTTGTTGTACGGAAATGACATGGATGAAACCACCACCCCTTTGGAAGTTGGATTATCTCGGGTCGTTAAATTTGAGAAAGAGAAATTCATTGGAAAGCAAGCGTTGCTTCGACAAAAAGAGATGGAAGTGCCTCGAAAATTGATTGCTTTCACCATGGACGATCGGAGTGTGGCGCGAAAAGATTATCCAATTCTTCTTGAGGGAAAAAATGTCGGTCGAGTAACCAGTGGGACTTTTTCCCCCACCCTGGAGAAGGGGATTGGTTTAGGGCTTGTGGAAACTATGCTCACCGAATGGCTCTCGGTTGGATCAGAAATTTCCGTTGAGGTTCGTGGTCAACCCCACCCAGCGATTGTTAGCAAGAAACCGTTCGTTCAAGGAAGTGTTAAACGTGGTACCTGAAGATCGATTGTACACCAAGGAGCATGAGTGGATTTCAATTGACGGGAAAAAAGCCAAGGTCGGGGTGACCGATCATGCGGAAGAACAGCTTGGCGATATTGTTTATATTGAGCTTCCCAAAAAGGGTGGGAACGTCAAGCAAATGACTCCGTGTGGCGTGATTGAATCAGTGAAAGCGGTTTCCGAGATTTATGCTCCGGTTTCAGGTACGGTGATTGAAGTGAATTCTACTTTAAACGATCATCCAGAAAAAGTCAACCAAGATCCGTATGGGGAAGGATGGATGTTTGTGGTAGAAATGAGCAATCCAAGCGAGGTTTCGAGTCTTTTGAAAGCCCCAGATTATCTTGGTTTGGTAAAGGCTTAAGCCAACCGAATGATTGGCGCCACTCCGTCAGAGATTAAACAAATGCTTTCAGCCATTGGGATTGGGGCCATTGACGAGCTTTTCTCTGATATTCCAGAAGAAGTAAAACTTAAAAAGGGTTTGAAAGTGCCACCGGCGATGTCCGAACAGGAATTGCGGCGAAGCTTTTCTGAACTGGCGAAAAAAAATCTTGCCTTGGCGGATCAAACTTCCTTTTTAGGGGCGGGCGTTTATCGCCACGACATCCCCTCGGCGGTGAAGGCTTTAATTTCGCGAGGTGAATTTGCGACAGCTTATACCCCTTATCAAGCGGAAGCAAGTCAGGGGACACTTCAATCGATCTACGAATTCCAAACACTCATTTGTAAATTGGTGGGGATGGATGTGGCTAACGCCTCGCACTATGATGGGGCCACTTCTCTTGCGGAAGCCGCTTTGATGGCCCTCGATATCACCGGGAAAGAAAATCTCCTGGTAAGTCGTGCCGTTCATCCTCATTATCGTCAGGTGGTTGGAACTTATTTTCATGGAAGAAATCTTCCGATAAAAGAAACGCCACTCTTTGAAGGATTGACGTCGACTGAGGAAGTGGAAGCCTATCTTTCAAAGAATCCAACAGCGGCTCTTCTTGTTCAATACCCTAATTTTCTGGGTCTCCTTGAACCGCTGGAAGCGTTAGCTTCCATCTGCAAGAAACATGGCACATTGCTGGTCGTAGCGGTTGTTGAGCCGGTAGCCTTGGGCTTACTCAAGCCTCCAGGTGAACGGGGGGCTTCGATCGTGGCAGGGGAAGGACAAAGTCTGGGTATTCCCCCGTCGTTTGGCGGCCCGCACGTCGGATTTATCGCGACCACCAAGGAGTACATGCGACGAATTCCAGGTCGGCTAGTAGGGCAAACGCTGGACAGTAAGGGAAAGCTTGCCTATACCTTGACCCTTCAAGCCCGCGAGCAACACATTCGTCGTGAAAAGGCAACGTCCAATGTTTGCACCAACCAATCCCTTTGCGCGGTGGCCAATGCGATTTATCTGAGCTTGCTCGGAAAAGAGGGCTTTAAAGAGGTGAGTGCTCAGTGCTATCACAAGGCTCACTATGCCTTTCGACAATGGACGAAAACAGGCGCACTAAAGCCACTGTTTAATGCACCCTTTTATCACGAATTTGTGCTTCGAACACCAATCAAGGCTTCTGAATTTATGAATCTTATGGAAAAGGAAAAGATTCTTTCTGGGTATCCTCTCACTCAGGATTATCCTGAATTTGGAGATGCCATTCTTTTGACCGTCACCGAAGTGAATCGACGCGAAGAAATTGATTGCTTCACGCGGAAGCTTGAAGAAGCGCCTCGCTTAACGAGAGAAGGGTGTCTGCATGGCTGAACCGCTCCTCTTTGAAAAGAGCGTTCCAGGCCGGCCAGGGTATCAACTCCCCACCTTGGATGTACCCCTTGAGCCGCTCCCAACCGATGATTTGCGCAAGGATCTTGAACTTCCTGAGCTCTCGGAGCTCGACGTTGTTCGTCATTTCACTCGGCTAAGCCAACTGAACTTCTCAATTGATACTCATTTTTATCCGCTTGGCTCGTGCACCATGAAGTATAATCCGAAAATTAATGATGAGCTGGCTGGACTTCCGGGGTTTGCCGATCTTCATCCATTCCAACCCGAGCATCAGATCCAAGGGGCTCTGGAGCTCCTGGTTCTTCTGCAGAAAATTTTAGCTGAAATCACCGGAATGGATGCCGTTTCATTGCAACCGGCGGCAGGGGCTCACGGAGAGTTAACGGGACTTATCATGATCCGGGCTTACTTTCGGGATCGAGGGGAAAATCGACACATAGTGTTGGTGCCCGACTCTGCGCATGGGACGAATCCGGCCACAGCTGCCATGCTCGGTTTTAAGGTGGTTCAAATTCCTTCGAATGCAAGGGGTGGAGTCGACTTGGAAGCGTTGGATGCCGCTCTGTCTCCCGATGTGGCGGCTTTGATGCTTACCAATCCAAACACCTTAGGTCTCTTTGATGAAAACACGCTCGAGATTGCAAAACGAGTTCATGCCAAGGGGGGCCTCCTTTATTATGATGGAGCCAATTTGAACGCCATCTTAGGCATTGCGCGCCCTGGAGACTTTGGTTTTGATGTGGTGCACCTGAACCTCCACAAGACCTTCAGCATACCACACGGGGGAGGTGGCCCAGGTGCTGGCCCGATTGGGGTGAAGGCTTTTCTTGAGCCGTATCTTCCGCTTCCGGTGATCACCGAAAAGAAACAAGAGGCCTCTTCCATACATTATGCTCTAGACGAAAATCGTCCGAAAAGCATAGGTCGAGTGAAAGCATACTACGGCAACTTTCTTCACTTGGTGAGAGGGTTAGCTTACACGTTGGCCCAAGGCCCTGGCGGTCTCCGAAAAATAGCGGAGATATCGGTTTTAAATGCAAATTATCTCATGCAGGCGCTCAAGAAATATTACGATCTCCCCTATGATCGAATCTGCAAGCATGAGTTTATCCTCTCAGCCAAACGACAAAAGGCCCATAACGTCCGAGCGTTGGATATCGCGAAACGGCTCTTGGATTACGGGATCCATCCTCCCACCGTTTACTTTCCGCTCATTGTTGCCGAGGCACTCATGATTGAGCCAACCGAGACCGAAAGCAAGGAAACTTTGGACCGCTTTATCGAGGTGATGATAAAAATTGCTGAAGAAGCGGAGAAGAATCCCGAGCTTGTTCAGGGGGCGCCGTATTCGACCCCTGTGTCGCGGGTCGATGATGTGCTGGCAGCTCGCAAACCCAATGTTTGCTGGTGTTCTTGACTTTTGATGTTAACTGCCGTAAGATAAGAGTAGATGGCTAACAACAGCAATCCTTCTACAAACCCAATTAGCCCCTTTACGCCCCATCCAGGGGTTAGCGGTCAAGGGGAAGAGAAAGGTTTGCTCCCTTCCGCCAGGAAAGAACAACTCCCCGGTTCACGGCCCGATCAGGTTAGTCTTAGCAAACTTGGAGGTCGGACTGTCAACCTCTTAGAAAACCCGGAGCTCAGCAATGCTCCTTCTCCTCATCACACTTTTGCGAACAAGCTCATGGAGCTCCTCCAGGGGCCGAATCAAGAAGAGAAGTGGATTTAGTCCCTCGACCTAAAACCTCAGCAAGACTTGGATATGGGGATGAAGTGAGTTGAACCTGCTTTCACGTGGTGTCCGCTGGTATATTTTTGTGGCTGGGCTTGCGGCAGGGAGTTTTCTGTTTTATTTCACGGTACATCCGAGTGTTCAGAACTTTAGCGTATGGCCACTCTTATCGTTTCTTGCTTTCAGTTTGTTTTTCGAAATTCTCCCCTTACCGGCGGCGGATCGAAACCCAGTCCGTGTTTCGGGGATTCTGTATTTTGCAGCCTTCTTGCTCTTTGGACTTACCCCACTTCTTTGGATTGTCTTTTTGGCGGTTACCCTTTCAGAAATCCTCCAAGGGCGAGTTTGGTATCGTGCTATCTTTAATGTTTCGCAACTTATTCTTGCTTATTCGATCGGTGGAATTATTTACAGTCTCCTTTATTCTCCCGTGGGTTCACTTTGGAGTTTTGGAAATGTCGTTTCGTTCATTGTTACTACGTCGACCATTTTTGCCGTAAGCCATTTTCTTCTTTCAGGGATCATTAGCTTATCCGAACATCGTGACTTCTTGAGCGTATGGAAAGGTCGACTGGAAGGAATCTTCTTTCACTTGTTCGTTAATCTCCCCATCGGAGTTTTGGTTGCATTAATTTACAGGCTTGAGCCAGGCATTCTCCTTGTTTTTGTTTTTCCATTTGCGATAGCCCACTACGCGCTTCGTGTTCAGAACACCAATCGCGAGCTTGACAAAAAAATCCGAGAGCTTTCCCTTCTATTTGAAGCAAGCCACTATCTTGGAACAAGCCTTTCTCTGAAGCGTGCCTTGCAAGTTCTCTTGGATGTGGTTGAGCGGATTATTCCGTGCGAACGGGCTCAAGTTTTTCTGTTAAACGCTGAGGATGGGGAAGTGTTGTTGTCCTTGAGTGCGAGCAATCAACCCTTCATAGCGGGCAGAGAGCTTAAATGGAAGCAGTCAGAGGGAGCAATTCTCGTGGTTCCACAAAAAGGGTATGGGATGATTGTGGACGATTCGATTGGGAAGCGATGGCGAGCCGTTCGGGCTTGGGATCCAGAAGCGATGGTTCTTCTCGAGAAACTGTACGCCAATCAGGAATCGTCCATGAACGTGCCGCTTCAGCTGGGGGATCGGCCTTTGGGTTTCTTGGAAGTGACAAGCCCCAATCGACGACTTTACACCGAAGAAGACTTGAAGCTCTTAAGCACTTTAGCTAATGTGGCTGCTGTAGCCATTCAAAATGCCTACCTTTATGAAGACACCCTTGGGTTTGCTACGAAAGATGGGCTCACCGGTCTTTACAATCATCGATTGCTTCAAGAACTTCTGGATAAAGAAGTGGCCAAAGCAAGTCGTGAAAGGTTTGAGATTTCGTTTATCTTGTTTGACATTGATCACTTCAAGAAATTTAATGACCAATACGGGCATCGAACCGGGGATCTCATCTTAAAAGAAATTGCAAGAATTGCTGAAAAATGTATTCGAGAAGGGGATATTGTGGCTCGATATGGGGGAGAAGAGTTTGGCATTATTCTGCCGCACACTTCTAAAGCCATGGCTCTAGAAGTGGCAGAGCGGTTGCGAAAGAGTGTTGAGAATGCTGATTTTGCTTTTTTGCCTCAGGTGGGAAGGGTGACGATCAGTTTAGGCATCGCATGCCTACCGCATGATGCTGGAGACAAGCCCAGTTTGATTGAGGCGGCTGATTCTGCCTTGTACTTTGCCAAGTCGCTCGGGAGAAATCAAGTGATTTCATTTACGCGGAAGATCAAAGCGCGAAGCGAACGAGAGCGCATTTTGGGAGTAGAGCGATTGCAAAGTTTCTTGATGCTTAAAATTGCGCGAATGCTCGCTAATTTCTTGGATGTGCGAGAAGGGGGATCCCCTGGCCGTACGGTTAAGGTGGCGACCTGGGTCACGAAAGTAGCGAAAAAAATGAAGGTCCCCCTTGAAGAAATTAGTGTAGTCCGAATTGCTGCATTGCTTCATGATCTCGGCAAAATTGCTGTTGGAAAGAAACTCTTAAGAAAGCGTGGTCCTTTAAGTCAAGAAGAAAGGGATGCGGTTAGGCTTCATCCGGAAATCGGGGGAACGCTCGTGGGTCAATTCCCGATTTTTCAGCGCGTTTCGGCCATCATTGCACAGCATCAGGAACACTATGATGGCAAAGGTTATCCGGTTGGCCTTTCCGGGAGTGATATTCATTTGGGTGCGCGGATCATTTCTGTGGTGGATGCGTATTTTTCGATGCTTGAAGATCACGCGTTTCGAAAAGCGTTTTCTCTTGAAAAGGCTAAAGCTGAACTGGAAAAGGGATCGGGTACACAGTTCGATCCTGACGTGGTGAAAGTTTTCCTCGAGCTTTTGAACGACGAAGTTCGAGAAAAAGTTTCGCCTTAGCTAGGGCTTGTCGGCGGCTTTGGCTTTTTGCATAGCTTCTAGCGCTTTCTCTGATAACCCGAGCTGGCCATAAAGGGCGCTTTCACGGTACAAGACATCGCTTCGCTTGGGATTAAGAAGTGAAGCGGCACGATAGGCCCAAAGCGCCCTTTCAGGTTGCTTAAGTTTTTCATAGCTTTGGCCCAACAGGGCGAAGGCATCGTCGTTTTTTCCGCGAACCAGCAAAACTTTGTCAAGGACTTGGATGGTTTCGTGGTCTTTTCCAAGCGCTGACTCAGTCTTGGCAAGATGCATATAGGCTTTGACGTTAACGGGGTTTATTTGTATGGCCTTTTCGAATGCGATTTCTGCATCGGTGTATCTTCTCTGGCTTTCCTTCGAAATGCCATCTTCAAGGAATGGCGAGCTTTCATCATTTAAGAAATGTTCTCCCATGTGATCGAAATCGTCTGGAATATTCATGACAGAATCATACATCAAGTCTTCGGGGAGTGAGGTGGGGGGAAGTTTCCAATAGAGATAGCCAAGACTTCGGGCAAGAAGTTTTTCTGAACGCGGCAAATAAAGCATAGAGCTCGACCCGAGTCGAGCCAATGAGAGGATTTCGTGGTTTTGTTCCCCCCAGAGGGAAACGAAAGCGTAGCTTGGGGATTGCTTGCTGTAAACGTCTTTGTCTGTAAAGGCGATGAGATAGTGGCCAGGGGTTGAAGTTTTATCCGCGCTTAAGAGAAGCTCTTCGGCGGTGTATTGTCGCCTTTCGGTGTTAAAAGCTTGCTCGTTAAGGGGGGCTTCTGGAAGGATGACGATATTCTTGAGCCCAAATTTGTTTTCGCAAAAACTCTTCAGTTCGTCCAGTGGTGGTCCTCCATAGGGGGCAAGCGGAAGGAAGTCGATGGTGGTGCCGGGGAGCGAGCTGACCACTTTTTCAGTCGGTTTAGTTTTCGATTCGAGAAACTTGGTTGATAAGTCATGGGGAACCAAGCCCAAGGCTCGTCCATCGATAGGATCCACCGGAACCCGAAAAGTCTCCTCTGATTTTTTTACGTGGTAGTTGATGTTGGCTTTCAGGCTTCCCACGTCGAAAATTGGGGCATTGGCCTGATAGAGCCGGCCATCGGTCTTCCCTATCCACAAATCAACGACGATTGGCTTTAGATGAGATAAGGCTTTGAACGCCTCATTTGAAAATGGAATCTGCTGTGATGGGAGAGTCGGAAGTGCATTGAGCAAATTGGCCAATTTGATCTTCACAACATAGTGATGGGTTTTGATTCCGTTTAATTTTTCGTCTCCTTTTTCCTCAACTTCCTCTGCTGCACGAAGTTTTAGAGCCAGTTCCGGAGGGAAAGCAATGTGAACGGGTTTCTCAGGAGCCGGCTTCAGAGGAGAAAGAAAAGCGGGATCGAGCACAAACCATTGGCCAATTTCATCTGCTTTCCCAAAAGGGCTTTGGTCTAAGATAAAATAAAATCGGTGGTCAACGAGTTTGGCTTGTCCTTGAAAATCCATTTGCATTTCTTTTAGATCGCCATGGACTTTTGCAATCGCAGCGACACGATCTTCTTGCCGAATGAAGTTTAGGTTTATGAATCCGGAAATGTCTTGTTTGCGTTCTTTGTACTTAAGTTGTACGTTTACGGTGAGGTTCGGTTCTTTAAAGAGCTGTTCGAAGGTTTGCTGGAGCAGGGTGTTCTGATTTCTGCTCGATTTCGAAAAACTTACCCCCGAGATGAAGAAGAAGACGGCTAACATGAAAATCCAAAATCGCATTTCCCACCTCCGCAATGAAATTCTCTAAAGGAGACTTGCCATTCCTGCCTGTATATTCTATGATATTGTGCTTTTAAAACAAACGAAGATTGCTTTGTTCGGTGGAGAAGTTTCGAAAAGTCTCTCTCCAGCCATGCATAACGAGGCGTTTCGCCACTTAGGTCTTCCTTTTTGTTATGAGGCTATTTCAATTTCCCCGGAAGACTTTTTAACCCGATTTGAAGAAGCCAAACATGGGGGATATCTTGGGTTGAACATTACGATTCCTTTTAAAGAGAAAGTAGTCCCTTTGCTCGATGAGCTTTCACCTCGAGCAGAAAAGCTGGAAGCGGTGAATACGGTCCTCTTCAAAGAATACAGAAGCCATGGGGAAAATACTGATGTGGATGGGTCACTCGAGGCGATGGTGCAAACGGGATATGCTTTCGATTCCAAAAAATCGGCGTTTATTTTTGGAGCAGGGGGAGCAGCACGAGCCACCATTGAGGCATTAGCCCTCCTTGGAATCAAGCAGTTTGTGGTTTCAAGCCGCACCTTGAAACGTCTCCACGAATTGCTGACTTGGTTTGCAAAGCATTACAGCCTTGACTATAACCTTGAAGTGGTCGGTTCTGACGAAAAAACCTGGAAAGAGCAATTGGAAGCTCCCGAGATCTTTGTTAATGCGGCCCCTCTCGAAGCGTGCCAAATACTCCCCTTTTTGCCGGAGATTAAGTTTCGGAAGAAAGTCTTAGTGGTGGATTGGATTTATTGGCCTAAAACCACACCCTGGCTTGTAAAAGGGGAACAAGCAAAGGGGACTTTGGTTAAGGGATACAAAATACTCCTTTACCAAGGTATGAAATCTTTCTACCGCTGGACAGGATTGGAAGCCCCCGAAGAAGTGATGGAAAAAGCCTTGCTTAAGGAGCTTGAATGACTTTGCGTTTTCTTACCACCGGTGAGTCACATGGTCGGTGCTTGATCGGTTTTATTGAAGGCATTCCCTCCGGTCTTCCCCTCGCCGAGGAAGACTTAAACGGCGATCTCAAGCGGCGTATGGCCGGTTATGGTCGTGGTGGACGAATGAAGATTGAGAGTGACCAAGCCATCTTGCTTTCGGGTGTTTTCCGGGGCAAGACCACCGGGGCACCGATTGCGGTCATGATTGAAAACAAAGATTGGCAGTTGCAGCGCGAAGATAAGCTCCCCCCGATCAATTTTCCAAGACCTGGCCACGCGGATTTGGCTGGACTTTTGAAATATGACCAAACCGATATTCGAGCGATCTCGGAACGTGCCAGTGCTCGTGAAACCGCTGCTCGAGTAGCCCTTGGTGCGATTGCAAAGAAATTTTTAGCTCAATTTGGTGTCGACATTTTAGGAATCGTCACCGAGATCGGGGGGATTGTTTCGCGTCCTCCGTCCCTGTCGATTCGGCAACTAAGAAGTCAGGTGGAAAGTTCCCCCCTTCGGTTTCCCTCTCCCCAAGAAGAAAAAGCTGTCATGGAATTGATCGATCGATGTAAAGAAGAAGGGGATTCGCTCGGTGGCGCTTTTCTCGTCATCGCCGAGGGAGTTCCCGTTGGGCTCGGAAGTCACGTTCAATGGGATAATCGCCTCGATGCCGCCCTTGCTCAAGCCATCATAAGCATCCAGGCCATCAAAGCGGTAGAAATTGGAGAAGGGTTAGAGAATTCACGGCGAAAGGGATCTGAAGCACACGATCAGATCGGATACAAGGAAGGAAGATTCTTCCGTCATTCGAACCGTGCAGGAGGAACTGAAGGGGGAATCTCTAACGGAGAGCCGGTCTTAGTCACCGGTTACATGAAGCCGATCTCAAGCATACGCAAGCCGATGGCTTCCGTGGACATGGCGACAAAGGAACCTGGAAAGTCTCATTATCAGCGGGCCGACGTGTGTGCAGTTCCCGCGGCGAGTGTTGTTGGAGAAGCCATGGTGGCCCTGGTGTTGGCGACTTTCTTCCAAGAGAAATTTGCGGGGGATTCAATGACCGAAGTAACGCAGAGTTACAAAACGTATCAGGAGATGGTTAGCCGTCGATGAACTCTAAACGCGTGATCATTACCGGATTCATGGGGACCGGAAAAACCGTGGTTGGAAAGGTGTTGGCCTCCAAGTTGAAGTGGCTTTTTTTCGATGCGGATGGTTTGGCCGAAACCACGGAAGGGATGCCGGTTTCTGAAATCTTTGAACGGAAAGGAGAAGCGTATTTTCGAAAGCTTGAAAAGCGCTGTCTCGAAGGGCTTGTTTCGATGAACGAAGTGGTGATTTCTACGGGTGGTGGCACACTGCTCGATCCAGAAACATTGTCCATGGCCACTGAGAATTCCGCCATTGTTTGTTTGGTGGCTTCGGAAGAAGAGCTTAAGAAACGTTTGGCTAAGGACAAGACTCGGCCTCTCTTAAAGGGTGGGTTGAATGCGGCACTCGAGCTTCTCAAGGAAAGGGAACCTCTCTATAAAAAAATAGGAACTCAGGTCGATACCACCGGACTCACGCCAGAGCAAGTGTCGGATAAGATCTTGGAATTGCTTGGCATTGATTTGGCAGCTGAAAAATAGAAGCAGCCATGAAGGGATCGATGCTTACCTTGGATCTCGAATCAAAGAAATCGTCGAAAATCCGTCGTTCCCTCCGAAAACTTCGACTTCGAACTCCCCATGGAAATGTCCAACTCCTGGTTGGTCGCGGATCACTTGAGCAACTTCCAAACGCTCTTTCCTCAATTCAGTTTTCGGATATTGCTTTGGTTGCGGACAAGACTGTTTTTACTGTTTTTGGAGATCAAGTAACAAGCTTACTCGAAAAAGCAGGCCACCCGGTTCAGGTCATTGAGATTTCCGGAGGAGAAATCAACAAGAATTTGCAATCTGCGAAGAATCTTTACAGTCGATTGGTAGAAATCAGTGCACGACGGACCACCCTCGTGGTTGCTTTAGGTGGGGGAGTCATCACCGATCTGGTCGGATTTGTGGCATCGACCTACATGCGGGGCCTTCCACTGATCTTAATTCCCACGACACTCCTTGCCCAAGCGGATGCCGCCATTGGTGGAAAGACGGGAATCAATCTTCTCGAAGGGAAAAACTTGGTGGGAACCTTTTATCACCCACAGTTTGCCTTCATTGATTCGCAATTTTTAAAGACACTCCCCGCACGCGAATTTCGGAATGGCTTTGCTGAGATCATCAAGATGTGCATGCTGGAAGGGGAAAAAGCTTTCCGAGAAGCGTTCCAGTTTTCGAGTGCGAAAGAGAAAGAGAAGGAAGAAATTCTTGACTCCCTTCTTCTGCGGTCGATTTCAGGAAAACTGGCGATCGTTGAACGCGACCCTGAGGAAAGGGGCGAACGGATGCTCTTGAACTTAGGGCACACGTTTGCTCATGCGATCGAAACAGCTACCCACTACGAGCGGTATACCCATGGAGAAGCGGTGGCCATCGGATTGGTAGGCGCCTGTCTCTTGTCTGAAAAGGTTCTGCGGCTTTCTAGGAAGACGACCCGTCTGGTGGAAGCCCTCTTGGTGAAGCTTGGTTTTTCTGTTCGCTATGAGGATATCTTGCCTGAAACACTTCTTGGCCTCATGGGACGAGACAAGAAACGGACAGGATCACTTCGCTTTGTTCTTCTTTCGGATCTGGGCAAAGCGGTCGTTAAAGAAAATATTCCAGAAAATCTGGTGATGAATGTGCTAACCGAGTTAAGGGGTGAAAAAGGAAAATGACCATGAAAATTCTTGTTTTAAATGGCCCCAATCTCAATCTTCTCGGTGAGCGAGAACCAGAGATTTACGGGAAAGATTCCTTTGAAGAGCTGGGTCGAAAAATTGAAGGGTGGGCAAAGGAATTAGGAATGGTGGTTGATATTCGCCAATCGAATCACGAAGGAGATTTGGTTGACGCAATCCAAGAGGCCCGAACCTGGGCTTCAGGAATTGTTTTGAACGCGGGGGCGTTAACCCATTCAAGCTATGCGTTACGAGACGTGATTGCCGCCGTGAAAATTCCCGTGGTTGAAGTTCACCTTTCCAACGTTTTTGCCCGAGAAGAATTTCGCAAACGTTCGATCATTTCCCCGGTTTGCATCGGCCAGATTAGCGGATTCGGCCACCTAAGTTATCACCTAGCGCTTCAGGCTTTACGAGAGCTCGGCCTCCGCCGCTTAACCGTCGTTTAAGACTGGCAGGGGATTTCAAAGTACCTTGGAAGGCCAATAAGGTGGCTCCCGTTGTTCTTCCGCTTGGTTTTGTAATTCTTGGGATCCTTGTGGCGAAGTTTCTTGGGGTTCACACTCTTTTTTGGTGGGGACTCCTTGGGGTTTGCCTCATGGCTTCTTTGTGGAAAGGCTTGCGGTTTTGGCCGATCTTCTTTCTCTTTTTTTCTGTAGCAGGTCTTCGCTATGGCATGCTTTCGGATTCATATCGAGACGATTCGTTAAAAGGATTAAACGGCCAAACGATGGTTTTCAGGCTCGAGGTGGATGAAACACCGGTTGCAACCCCGGAGCACTATCGCTTTTTAGGAAAAACAAGTCAGGCTTATTTTGGCCAGAGATGGCATCCGCTTCAAGCCAAGGTTCTGGTTTACTCACCCCAATATTTTTCTCTTCACTCGACAATTCAAGCCGAAGGGGTCTTGGATGAACTTTCAAGAAAGGGGAGTGCATACCAAGCAAAGGGTTGCCATCATTTTTATTTTATCTCGAAGGCTATAGAAGAGAAAAACCGTCCCTTTCTTTCATGGGCCAGTCAAAGTCGCGAGTCGATGGAATCGTGGTTTTCGTTTTCTCTTTTAGCACCGTATGATTCTCTAGCCAAAGGAATTTTCTTTGGGGATCATCGGCAAATCGAAGACAATGTCATGGATGAGTTTCGCGTTACGGGAACGTATCATCTCTTGGTGGCTTCAGGACTGAAGGTTGCCTTGGTTTCCCTCGGCATTTGGTTTCTTCTGTGGCAATGTCCATTTCAGGTTCGATTGGTTGGTGCAGGGCTAGCCGTTCTTGGTTATGCCTTTCTCATCGGGCCTGAACCACCCCTTTTGCGAGGAGTCTTGATGGCGCTGTGCGCGGCGATTGCCCTCTTGTTAGGGCGAGGACGAGATAGCTTGGATGCTTTTCTCCTTGTGGCTTTTATTTTGCTGCTCGTTAATCCATTTTGGCTTTTTGATCCAGGATTTCAGCTTTCGTTTCTCTCGGTTTTTGGCATTCTTTTCTTTTTTGAGCCGTTGGCTTTGAAATTAAGCTTCTTGCCAAAATGGATCGCGGATTCAATCAGCGTGACGATCTCCGCTCAACTTCCGATCTTGATTCCTCTTGCTTATTACTTTCACACGTTTTCTTTGATTTCGCCTTTGGCTAATCTCTTGGTTGTTCCCTTATCCGCTGTCTCGATGTTTCTCGGAAGCTTAAGCTTTGGGCTAAGCTTTCTCTGGAAATCAGCCGCTATGATGGTTTCTTCTTGTCACCAAGTCGTGTTAAGCCTGATGCTTTGGATTGTCAAAGTTTGCAGTGAGATTCCTTTGGCCTATCAATCCGTCAGTACCCCTAACCTTTTGACTATTTTTCTTTTCTATCTGAGTTTAGTTGGCTTGTGGCTGATCAAGACTCGGCAAGGAAAGATCTTGTTCGCAACGACGTCTGGGTTACTCGCATGTTTTTGGATTCGAAGTTTTTTCGTGAGTCCACCGACACGCATTACTTTTTTGGATGTAGGGCAAGGAGACTCGGCCATTCTTTCGATTCAAAGAAAGACTTTTCTCTTGGATGCAGGGGGAAGTCCAACGGAAACAGAACTCGATGGATTTTCGGTGGGTGAACGCGTAGTGGTTCCCGCACTTCGTGCGCGCGGAGTGAATGTTCTTGATGGGATTCTTCTCACGCATCCGCATCTGGATCATCTGGGGGGAATGTTGGCGGTTCTACAACATTTCAAAGTCAAACGGATTTGGCTTCCAGATCTTTCGACCCCTTCGCCGCTGTATAAGACATTCTTAGCAGAAGCAAAGAAATGCAAGATTCCATTACTCTTTGTTCATGACCACGAGAAAATCCAGCTTGCCGAAGGTGCAACCCTCAATCTTTATTGGCCGGAGTTTCCGTTATTGCACGGAACGCATTCGGATCTCAACAACAACTCCGTGGTGAGCCAGCTTGAGATTGGTGATGTCAAGATTTTGTTTGCTGGTGATGTCGAGCTGGAAGGAGAAAAAGCGCTCCTTAACCACCTCCATCCAAAAAGCTTACTCCGAAGTCAGATCTTAAAAGTTCCGCATCATGGAAGTGGCACGTCGTCCACGGAAGATTTCTTAAGAGCGGTATCCCCGCGGATCGCAGTGGTTTCTGTCGGCGAGCACAATCTTTACCATCATCCATCCCCTCTCACACTCAAAAGACTTCGGAAAAGGATTCCTTATGTTTACCGAACCGATCATGATGGAACGATTGGGTTCGAATTGCTTTTAGATGAGAGAACGCCGAGGGTCAAGCCAATCCCGGAATCGGTCTCCCAATAAGTTAAAGCCCAAAACGGTGAAGGTGATCATCAGGCCTGGGAAGATCACGGTCCAAGGGGCTTTCTCAAGGAAGCGGACCGTATCGGAAAGCATGGCGCCCCATTCAGGAGCCGGGGGTTGAGCCCCGAGGCCAAGGAAACTGAGTCCAGCCAGATCCAAAATTGCACCTCCAAGACCCAGAGCCAATTGCACAATCAAGATTCCTGAACAGTTGGGGAGGATGTGAAACAAGAGAATACGCCAATTTGGGTTTCCGATAGCGCGTGCCGCTTCCACGTATTCCAAGGGTTTGATGGCTAAGACTTGGCCTCGTGTGAGTCGTGCAAAGAGCGGAATCCCCACAATGCCGATGGCGAGGGTAGCATTGGGAAGGCTTGGTCCAAGAATGGCCACAATCGCGATCGCCAAAAGAATGCTTGGAAAAGCAAGGAGAATGTCCATACAACCCATCAAGGATTGATCGATCCATCCACCATAATACCCCTTGAAGAAGACCGATTCATGAAAGGGGATTTGGAAGAAATTATTCACTTAATCAGCTCCGGTGAATTAGGAAAAAACTAAACCAGGAGGTTCACCATGTACTGTCCAGACTGCGGCACATCAAATGATAATGCTCTCCCTCAATGTCAAAAATGTGGAAAACCACTTCCTGTTCTATCGCAAATACCGAGCCCAAGTGATGATTCAGTGGTTTCGACCATCATTCCGTACAAAAACCCTTATGCCCTCATTGCCTATTACCTCGGGGTTTTCTCGCTGATTCCGTGTCTTGGAATTCTTCTCGGCATCACTGCCTTCATCTTAGGGATAAAAGGATTAAGCTATGCAAGGGAACATCCTGAAGCAAAAGGTCGAGTCCATGCACTGGTGGGGGTTTGGGTCGGAGGAATTTTTGGATTTGGGTATCTGATTCTGACCATCCTCCTCATGTTATTTTCCGCCGGAATGTTCGGAATGTCACGCAGATAGTCAATTGATGACCGATTTGTCTCTTCTTTTCCTTGTCTTTGTTTGGGGACTGAACTACTCCATTGTGAAAGAAGCACTGAATCATTTTTCTCCACTCACCTTCAATGGAATTCGATTCTTGATTGCCTCACTGGTGATTTTCATTCTCTTCAAAGGATACAACCGAACTTTCCCCTCATTCAGAAAAGATTGGGGGAAAGTGATTGTGGTTGGACTTCTTGGAAACACTTTTTACCAAATTCTTTTTATTCTTGGTGTCAGCTGGACTTTGGCCGGAAACACAAGCTTGATTCTGGCCACAACCCCTGTTTTTGTAGCTCTTTTTGCGGTCATGCTGGAAAAAGAAAAAGTAAGTCCACGGATGTGGGGTGGCATTTTCGCCTCGTTGTTCGGGGTGGGGCTTGTTGTGATCGGAAGTCATTCCGCCATTGGGCTTGGAAAGGGAACCCTTCGCGGGGATCTTACGGTTTTCTTGGCCGGGATTGTCTGGTCTATCTACATTGTGGCCTCTGCCCCTCTTGTTCGCAAGTACGGAGCGATGGCCACCACGGCGGCAACCCTTTGGACTGGCGCGTTCTTCTTGTTTCTCTGTTCTATTCCATCCTTGCTTCATCAGAACTGGAGTATCATCACCGGGCGAGATTGGGGAGCTCTTTTCTACAGCGCCATTCTCTCAATCGCACTTGCCCAAGTTCTCTGGTATCGGGCCATTGGAGAACGAGGAAATGCGCGGACTTCAGCCTACAGCAATCTTATCCCTTTGGTTGGTCTTCTTGTGGCATGGCCCATGCTTGGCGAAACCCCGCAATTCTTGCAAATCATCGGTGGGGCCGCTATCATTGCCGGCCTTTTTCTCACCGGCTTTCACGGGGGTATCGAAGAATTAACAAGTTTGTAACAATCTTCTCTTGCCATTTCCGCACTAAATGGGGTAAACTAGAAAAAGTATTCCCAGTGATACCAATTGTTTACAAGGAGCAATGTTCATTATGGTTATTCATAATCAAGATCCAATAGGAGATACAAACCGTTTTTTTCTTGGTGTCTTGGAAAAATTCATAGGCACGGGCTTACTCAGGGCCAAACCGAGCGCATTCTATGATGACATCTTTCGAGGGCACATTGCTTCGTGGCGTGACACGTATGACTTGAATCCTTTTAGCGGGCAGGTGCCACCACAGCGTGACGGAATCGTCGCGCGAAGAGAACTGATTGAGACTGTGACTCCTCCCTACAATAATCAAGAAAGTTGTGAAGCACTCGCGGATAAGTGCCGTGGTCTTCTAACCCAAGCGACCCAAGCGGGAGCTGTCGATGCATTTCATTTCGTTGCACAACGACTCCTTTTTGGAGATCAGTCCCCACCAAAGAAGGCATTCCCAGAGAGCGGCGACACCCCTACTCAACAAACAAAACTTGAAAAACAACTCCTTTCTCTTTTTGCCCCTGGTGCGGAACAAGGCACCATTAACAACCGCTCGCTCTGGGCGAATGCACCCACTATGCTTGATGCTAGCGTAGGTTGTGTCCTTCATCTGCAAGGACAAGGCTACCCTGTGGAAACCGTTGGGGGTGCTCTTCAACATGTTGCTGTCAAAGCTTACACAGCAAGCGCGAGCGAAACCTACCAAGTCCTTCAGCCCTGGACAGCCATTCACCGTGGAGTGCAGTCCTCCCTGATGGAGGCACGCCTCAAGGGTCATAGACTACCAGCAGGACATGTTGTTATTGGTCATCACGTTGGCTTTGGTGCGAATGGATTAGGATAATACGAGGAAGATCACGGAACCACGTGCGTCTTTTGCTTGACTTCAAGCCCTGATTTCGAAACCTTGAAGGGAAGAATTTCTGCCCCTTCTTGCTTTAAGACATCGGCTACTTTCTTTTTCTTGTCTGGCTCAACCCAGGTCATCATGCAGCCTCCACCACCAGCGCCACAAAGCTTGCTCGTTTTCGCTCCACCCTCTTTGGCTTTTGCCATCAAGTGCTCCACGACCGGTGTGGTCACCCCTTCAGCCAGCGCTTTCCGATTTTCCCACTCTTCTTTGAGGGCATCACCGATCTCATCCCAGTTCCGCGCTAGAACTGCTTCCCGCATTTTCAAAGCGGTTGACTTGATTCTTCGTAACGCGTTGACCGTGCTCGATTCCCCGTCAATGTAGCGGCGCATGATCGTCCAGTTGTTCTCTCCAGAAAAGTGAGGGATTCCGGTGTACGAAAGAATGATTCGCGATTCCAGAGATTCGATTTCTTGATCCTGGTAAAGAATGGGCTCTCGCTTTATCCCTGACTCATCGAAGACAAAAGCATTCAATCCCCCATGCATGGCAGCCAAGTAATCTTGCTTTCCGGTGGGAATTCGAATGGTTTGAGCTTCTAAGTTTGCCCCGATATCGATGATTTGCTGAATGCTAAGCTTGTTCCCATTGAACTCGGCCATCGCCGCACTTACTGCCATTAATAGGGCCGAGGAAGCTCCAAGACCAGATCCTTGAGGGGCTTCATTTTTTGTTGAAAGCTTCATCCCCTTGGAAGGACGGTAATGCCGAACAGCACGAATCAGCAAATCCAACTCGTTTTGGGGGCGGCATTCCTCGATCGATCGAAACGAAAGTTCTTTTTTCAGATCGTGAGAATGAAAATGAATTTCGGAATCATTTCGTTTTTCAACTTCGGCAGTACTGTAAACTTGAATGGCCACATTGACGGTGACACTTCCATCTTCAAACAAGTACAACGGATAAATATCGAGGGTTCCCCCCGCAAAATCGACTCGGTTCGGTGTTCGCGCAATCACTCCCATACCGTGTGAAGCGATTCAAACCTAACGAATCGTATTCCTTCTGCGGAAGATCAAATTTTCGGTTCGAAGAAGTCCACTTCGAACTATTGAGCCAGCGGCTTTGAAAGGCTTTCTTGTGATTCGCATGGAAATGCTCCGCATGTCTCGGAGATTCTGGAAACATTCTGGGGCTTGGTTCAGTCTCTTCATCCTGTTCGTTCTCTTCTCGTTTGCTTTTTTTGCCCCGTGGCTTTCGCCCAAGAATCCGATCACCATTGACCTCACCCATCGCCTGTTTCCTCCGTCCCACGAAGCCTGGCTTGGAACCGATGATCTGGGGCGC
>JABDET010000002.1 GCA_013286945.1 Candidatus Melainabacteria bacterium | reverse complement strand
AGAAAAGCCTTAAGTGCATCCCACAAGCCCGCCAGCTTGTCTTGAAATTTCCTCGAGAACAATCCGCGAATCAAACTGAGTGCAAGTTTCTCTTGCTTCTTGGTTCGGGGAAACCAGAATGGATCTTTCGCGAAAAGAAAACGGTTCCACCCAAAATGACGCACGGAAACCATCGAGTACAACCCCCATTCACCCCGCTGCTTTCCCGTTCCGCTTTCCTTAACCCCTCCCCATGGAGCATGAGGATTGGCGGCAGGGGTCAAGTTGTCATTGATGTAAACGCTCCCGGCATGCAACTGTTCTGCCACTTTTTTGGCTCTTTCCAGATTCCTTGACCAAACGCTTGCGGTCAGGCCATAAGAACTTGCGTTGGCTAGGCGAATCGCCTCTTCTTCATCTTTCACAATCTGGATTGGAATCACCGGTCCAAAGGTCTCTTCTTTCAGAAGAGCGACATTCTCCGGAACATCAAAAAGAATTGTGGGTGGGTAGAAATTGCCGGGAGAATCAACCCGTTTCCCTCCCACGAGGAGAATGGCACCCCGTTCAATCGCTTCTTGGACTTGGGTTTGTATTTTAAGCAATTGCTCCTGGCTTTGAATGGGACTAATCTCTTTTCCCAACTGAAGCTTGGCTGTTTCCTCTACAACACCTTGAACAAATTTCTCCGCGATCGGTTCAGCCACATAAATTCGCTCCACACTCATGCAAATTTGTCCCGCATGACAAAACCCGCCATACAAAGCTCCATGAACCGTTCGTGGCATCGGAGCATCTTCAAGAACAATCATCGGATCTTTGCCACCAAGCTCCAAACTGAACGGGATAAATCTTTCGGCACATTCCATGGCAATTTTTCGCCCTACTTCTACGCTCCCTGTAAATACGATTTTGTCGATGCCCGCTTCAACCAAGGCGCTTCCTGTGGTCGAATCACCCGGAATGACTTGGAAAACACCGGGTGGAAATTCCGCTTCCTCTATGATTTCCTCTAGCTTCAAGATGCACAGGGGAGTGAGGTGTGAAGGCTTTGTAACCACGGTATTCCCAGCAGCAAGGGCGGCAGCGGCTGACGTGAGTGTAATGTACACCGGGAAATTCCAAGGGGTGATGATCCCAACCACTCCAAGGGGATCGAAGGTCACCACATTTTCATGGCTGAAGAGAAAACCAGATGAAATCTTCCGAGGAGCCAACAGCCTTTCGCTGTTTCGACAAACATAATCAATCCAAAAGAGCGAGGGGAGAATCTCTCCGGTTAAAGCATCCACAAGCGATTTCCCGGTTTCTTGCATGATGAGTTCAGAAAAGGATTCGGCTTTTTCAGACAAGAGGTGACATAGATTTCTTAAATGGTGAAGTCGTTCCCGAATGGGTTTATTTCCCCATTCTTTTTGTGCTTCCCGAGCAAGAGCTACCTTTTTGTAAACCTCTTCTCGAGAAACAATTTGAGTTTTTCCAATTTCTGTTCCGTTTCTGGGATTAATGGAGCTTAACATTTAAACCGGTTCACTTAGCTGATTCAAACACAGCTTCGATGATACGCCCCTGGTCTCCAAGATGAAGATCGCTTAAATATTTCTCCGCTTCTTGACGATTCTTAAACATCTTCAAGGAGAGCCAGGCCCCACCTCCAGCCTCAATTTCAGCATGTTTCTGAACCAGGAACTGACTTGCGGGAATCTCGTGCTTTTCGTCCATAGCTTAGGCTATTCGACGCTTTCCCCCCTTCTCTTTCGTCAATTTGTTCTTTTAAGAGGGGACTTCTTTCAAGAAGCCAAAAATGGATCCCAAAGCCTATGGAACCCCAAGACGCTTCAACGGTGATTCTCCTTCGGCAAGGAAAGGAATTGCTCGAAGTCTTCCTTCTTCGAAAATCGCGGAGTCTTGAATTCGCTGCTGGGGCCTATGTATTCCCTGGAGGAAAAGTTGACGAGGAAGATCAAAATCCGCGATGGTTTTCCTTATTCTCACACCTCACGCGTGAAGCCATGGAAGAGAGAATGACCGATATTCTTCCGAAATCACCCCTTGGTTTCCATGTGGCAGCACTCCGAGAATTGCTCGAAGAATCAGGGCTCCTTCTCTCGGAGAGGCCTTGCCCTCCTGACGTGATCCAAGAGATTCGAACCCAATTGCATGAAGGTAAATGTTTTCTTCCCTTGATCGAATCGTTTCAATTGAAGCTCTCTCCCGAAAAACTGACCTATTACGCCCATTGGCTTACTCCAACACTTTTTCCCGTTCGATACAACACTTGTTTTTTTATGAGTGAGCTTCCGGAAGGGTTCAACCTCACACCCGACCTGCACGAAACTTCGGAAGGTCTATGGATGAGTCCACAAATTGCTCTCAAGAAAAATGAAGAAGGGGCTCTTCCCCTAATGCCCCCCACCGTGATCACCCTTGCCGAACTGTCGCATTTTGATTCAGTAAAGAAGGCCATTCAATGGGGAGATAAGCGGCAAAAGATTCTACGCCAACCTTGGGTGGACGAGAATGGGGTATTGCAGATCCCCCCTTCCTAGCGTCCTGTGCCAACTGCTCCAGACATCTGTTCTGACCTTTCGCGAATGGATTTCCGACCGTGGAGGACCCATTTCTAACGTCGGGAACCGGAATATATCGCGTATGCGCTGGTCGACGTTAGAAGTGGGAGTACCGCGGTCGGAAGGGTACCATGAGCGAAAGGTATGAACGATTGTATGGAAACCTCGCGGGACAGGACGCTAGGAAGAACGCCGCAGCGTGAGGGTTAAGTCTTCGGTCGCGGCTTCCGCGGGAAGCTCAATGTTCCACGAAGGGAATTTCTCGAGAATATGTCTTTTCAGCCCTTCTCGCCCGTCAGGTTCTCCGTGCACCAGAAAAACTTTCCCAGGAGGCTTGGTGAACCCAGCCAGCCAGCGGAGAATTTCGGTGAAATCTCCATGAGCGGAAAATGTATCCGACTGCATGATGGTGGCTTTCACTGGAATGTCTTGATGAAAAATCTTCACTGATTTTGCCCCTTCGAGGAGCTGTCTTCCGCGAGTCCCTTCTGCTTGATAACCAACAAAGAGCAAGATGGTGTTTGGGTCGGGTAAACGGTGAACCAGGTGGTGCATGATTCTTCCACCTGTGGCCATTCCATTGGCCGAGATAATAATGATTGGGCCTTTTGCTTCATTCAATGCCTTTGAAGCCTCCACCGTTCTCACGTAGTTCAAGGATGGGAATTGAAATGGGGAATTCCCTTCTTTTTCCATTTTTTCCAAATCGAGATCGTGTTCGTCATGATGGGTCGCATAGATGTGCGTTACGTCAATGGCCATTGGGCTATCAATGTACACAGGAATCGGCGGAATTTTGTTTTGTTGAAGCAGCACACGGATCGTGTAAAGAATTTCTTGAGTTCTTCCAATGGTGAATGCAGGCATTAGAAGGCACCCTTTCCGCTTTAGACATTCTTGGATTGGTGGGAGCAAAGCATCTTCTCGCGAGATCGTCGAATGGCTTCGATCCCCATACGTTGATTCAAGCAAAAGATAATCAGACTCCGTGACGGGTGTCGGATCATTTAATATCGGAGAACCATACCGTCCCATGTCTCCCGTGAATAAAATGGTCTCCTCGGTTCCATTTTCTTTAACCGTTATTCGAATAAAGGCCGATCCCAAAATGTGTCCTGCTTGAAGAAATTCTACCGTAAGGTTTCCTCGCTCGAACTTTTCGCCAAAACGAATTTGCTTAATCAAATGAAGCGCTTCAGAAGCATCCTGCACCGTATAAAGGGGCTCGGCATCTGGGCAACACCCATTCCCTTGTTTGTGAAAAGAAGCTTCCTCTTCTTGAAGATGTGCTGAGTCAAGGAGAACAATGTTCATCAATTCGGCGGTGGAAGAAGTGGCATAAATCGGTCCGCGATAGCCGAGCTGAACAAGCTTGGGAAGATAACCGGTGTGATCAAGATGGGCGTGGGTAATAAAGATCGCATCAATT
The DNA here is from genome assembly GCA_013286945.1 of Candidatus Melainabacteria bacterium. Taxonomy (GTDB): domain Bacteria; phylum Vulcanimicrobiota; class JABDET01; order JABDET01; family JABDET01; genus JABDET01. Next base: position 57,734 of record JABDET010000002.1, on the reverse strand, counting down.
TCATTGGGTTGAATCGGGAACGGCTTCCAGTTCTTATCTTTAAGCGCTGGAAGGCCTTGGTACAAACCACAATCAATTAAGACTTTTTGATTCCCTGTGGTTAAGAGATACTTCGATCCGGTCACCGTTCCGGTGGCACCTAAGAATTGAAGTTCAGGCATAGCTACTCATCGCCTGCAGGCAAAAATCAATCCTATTTCTCATTTGCCAGATGCCGGAACCCCGGCATTTTGATTATGGAAACCCTTGCTTATAAGGAGCATTTTCTCAAGGTTCTCCGGTCCGAGCATGGCAGCAAAGGCAGAAAGGGTAACGGTCGAAACAACACGTGAAATGATCTCTTGATCGTGAATTCCCGCAGTTTCCAGGCGATCCTGAATTCCCCTTCGATCATCATCGCCTATGCTAAAGAATGAAGCCATGCGGTTGAGGGCATCCAATCTTCGCTCCTCCGCATCGGGTGGGGATTTAATGCATTGATCCACCATATCAACAAGGAATCTCGTCATCGATATGCCTCTGTTCTTCTGAAGTCCTTCAAAAAAGCCGAGTAGGGGAAGCTGCGTGGGGGCGGTCGTGGGACTTATTGGCATGATGCACTGCTCCTTTCCCTCGAATGATCTTTGATGTTTCTAAACGGGTTAAAACTTCGTGGGTTTGCAAGTGAAACCTGCCAAGCGATAGGGCTTCATTAAACCCTGAAGGATCCATTTGTCAAGAGTGGGAATCGAATAGAGGAGAAGACCGATGAAATGGCTTTCAGAACTTACCGACAAGCTCACCAAAACTCGGGACACTTTTTTTGGAAAGGTCACCGATCTTTTCCGACGAGGTGACATTACCGAAGAACTTTGGGAAGAGCTTGAAGAGCTTTTGATTGAAGCCGATGTCGGGGTTCCCGCAACCACCCAACTCCTTTCAAAACTTCGCCAAGCCGTAGAAGCGAATCACCTCAAAGACTCGTGGAAGCTCTTTGATTTGTTTAAGGCCGAAATCATTACGTTGCTTGGAAAAGAGTTAAGTCCAATCCGCTTTGCCTCTGCGGGGCCAACCGTGATTCTCATCGTGGGTGTCAACGGAAGTGGTAAGACCACGAGCCTTGGAAAACTGTCAGCTTATTTCAAAAGCCAAGGGAAAAAAGTCTTTCTTGGGGCTGCTGATACCTTCCGAGCTGCAGCCATCGATCAGCTGCAAGTTTGGGCAGAACGAGCGGGAGTTGAGATTATCAGTCACAAAGAAGGAGCGGATCCCTCAGCCGTAGCCTATGACACGGTGAAAGCCGGAAACGCCCGCCATGCCGATGTGATTCTCATCGATACGGCGGGAAGACTTCAGACCAAAACCAACTTGATGGAAGAGCTAAAAAAAATGCGACGGGTCATTCAAAAAGAAATCGTGGAAGCTCCACATGAAACCCTATTGGTCTTAGATGCCACTACTGGACAAAATGCGTTAAGTCAAGCCAAGATCTTCAAAGAAGCAGTGGCCATCTCTGGAATCATCCTCACGAAGTTGGATGGTTCAGCTCGAGGGGGGGCTGTCTTGGCCATCTGTCAGGAACTCCAAGTTCCCATCAAGTTTATTGGGGTTGGGGAGTCGATGAACGATCTCCAGCCCTTTGACCCTCCTGCGTTTGCAGAAGCTCTCCTTCGCGGAAATGAAAAAACTTCCGGCCCCTTATGATTGTGGTTGCTTGCGAAATTGACCTAAGGCTGACGAGTCAACCGCAATCCCTCAAGGAGAAGCGGATGGTCATTCGATCGTTGAAAGATCGAATTCTCCATCGCTTTCCAGTTTCGATTGCGGAGGTAGGAAATCAGGACGTCTGGCAGCGGTGCACTTTAGGGGTTGCTTGTGTCAGTGCCGCTACACGCGAAGCAGAATCAGTGATTCAAAAAATCATTCACTTCATTGAAAGGGCACCCGATCTCGAAGTGATTCAATGTGATGTTGAAATTCATTAGAAGGAATCGATGGCCATGAAACTCCTTCTGGTTGATGGGCATTCATTAGCGTATCGGGCTTTCTATGCCATGCCTTCTCTTTCCAACTCCAAGGGTCAATCCACCCAGGCAGTTCTTGCCATGGCAAACATGATCTTTAAGATCTTAAAAGAAGAAAAGCCAACGCACCTGATGGTCTTTTTTGACCGAGAAACCCCGAAATTCAGGCTCGAAGCCTATCCGGAGTACAAAGCGAATCGCCAAAAGCCCCCTGATGATTTTCTGAGCCAACTCCCTCTCATGAAAGAACTTTTCAGCGCCATGGATGTCCCAGTGATTGAAGAGCCCGGATACGAAGCGGATGACTGGATTGCCACCGTGACGAAACAAGCACAAGAAACAGCTGGAGAAATTGCCATTCTTTCTGGCGATCTCGATTTGCTCCAGCTTGTTAACGAAAAAACGGTGGTGTTGGCCAGCAGACGGGGAATCAGCCAATTAACCCGGTACACGTTGGATGAAATCAAGAAACGCTTTTCGCTTCATCCTTCACAGCTTGTTGACTTAAAAGCCTTGGTTGGCGATCCAAGCGATAACATCGTAGGAGTTACGGGCCTTGGAGAAAAAAGCGCTACGAAGCTCCTTCAAGAATGGGGAAGCCTCGAAAACGCTGTCAACCATCTTTCTGAACTCCCGCCGAAGATCCGCGAGACACTCGGCACTTCTGCCGAGAAGATCGCTCTTAACCGAAATCTGGTCACCTTAAGGCAAGACGCCCCCTTGGGGTTTAACCCTGAAACCGCTCAACTCAATCCCTTCAATCGGGAAAAACTTCGTCACTTTCTTGAAGAGATGGAGTTCAGTGGCCTTATTGAACGCCTTGGTCTCTCAGAATCGGTTACCCTCACAACCCCTGAGTTTACGCTTGTTGACTCGGAAAATCTACTCGATGAAATGAATGGACAATTGAAGCAATCAAGTCAAGCAGGTTTGCTCCTTTGGCCAGCCCCTTCTCCTTTCCTGAATGAACACTTTCTCGGTATCGAATTGCCTGATGAGAGAAGGTTCATCATTCCCCCATCTCATTTCAAGAAAGCGCTTCACCAACTTGTATCCCATGATTCGTTGAAAGAAGCCATGGTCTATGATTGGAAATCATTTTTACTGGCATTTCGCGCTGAAAAACTCCCAACCCCGAAATGGCTTGTTCACGATGTTCTGATCACGGGTTGGCTTTGCAACAGCCTGCGAACAAGCCCATCCCTCGTGGATTTGGCAAGAGAAAATCTAGCGATTCCGCTCCCGGATCAACCGAAAGGTTCACCATCACCTGCGGTTCTTGCAAGCTGGACTTCTGTGCTTCTTAAGCTTGGAACCACGCTTAAGGTTAAGCTTCAAGCTCTGCAGCTTGAAAGTGTTTACGAAAAGATTGAACTGCCACTGATCTCTGTTCTGGCGCAAATGGAATGGAGCGGAATTGCCATCGATTTGGTGTACTTAAAACAACTGTCCGAAGAGCTAAAAACCGATTTGGCAAAGCTTGAACAACAAATTTATGAACAAGCTGGAACGGTTTTTAACATCAATTCTTCAAAACAGCTTGCCGAAATCTTGTATCAAAAACTGCTCCTTCCTAAGGGGAGAAAAGGGAAGACTGGCTATTCCACCGATGTGGAAGAACTCGAACGCTTGGCTGAGCATTCGCCTGTTGCTTTGGCGCTACTTCAATACCGAGAACTCTCTAAACTTCAAAACACGTATCTGGATACTTTCCCTAAGATGGTAAGTGCACAGACCAAGAGACTACACACCACCTATATCCAAACGGGAACAGCCACCGGAAGGCTTTCTTCCAAAGATCCAAACCTTCAAAACATTCCGATCCGTACGTCTTATGGAAAGAAAATTCGAAAAGCTTTCCGTGCCGAAAAATCTGATTGGAAAATCTTAAGTGCGGATTACTCTCAGATCGAACTTCGCCTGCTTGCTCATGTTTCAAAGGATCCCGTTCTTTGCGAAGCCTTTCTCAATCAGGAAGACATCCACGCCAGAACCGCTGGAGAAGTCTTTGGAGTTTCCAAAGAAAACATCACTTCCGAAATGAGGCGAATGGCCAAGGTGGTCAATTTCGGAATTATTTATGGGATGACCGAACATGGGTTGGCACAAAGCCTGAAAATGAAGAGGGAAGAAGCACGGGAGTACATAAGAAAATACTTCGAACGTTTTCCTCAGGTGGAGGTTTATCTTCAACAATCCGTTCTCGAAGCTCGAAACAGCGGGACCACGCGAACCTTGTTTGGGCGAATTCGGTTAATGCCGGAGTTGCAAAGTGGAAACAGCTTCATGCGCCAACAAGCTGAACGCATTGCGGTGAACGCGCCTCTTCAGGGAACTGCCGCAGATTTGATCAAAATTGCCATGACTCGCATCCAAGAAAAGATCGAGCAGCAAAAATTGGCTGCCACCATGGTCCTTCAGGTCCATGATGAACTCGTGTTCGAGGTCTTAGAATCGGATGCGAAACAACTGGCATCAATGGTTAAAGAAGAAATGGAGAATGTCCATCCGCTCGACATTCCCTTGGTTGTTGATTTGGCCATGGGAGAAGATTGGGCCGATGGGGCACCCCTCTTGCTCCCACAGCGAATCGGCGGAACCTCAACATGAAATCGCGAGTCATCGGATTAACCGGCGGAATTGCTGCAGGCAAGTCAGAAGCAGCACACGTCCTCGAAAGTTTGGGGGCAGAGGTGATCGATGCCGATCAGATCTCTCGGCAAGTAGCCAACCTTCCCGAAATTCAGGACAAACTCAAAACCAATTGGCCAGAAACCTTCATTACCGGAGTGCTGGATCGAAAACAATTAGGACACATCATCTTTAACTCAAGTGAAGAGCGAGAGAAGCTGAACAAGATTCTTCATCCCGTGATCATCAAAGAAGTGCTCCAAGCCATAAAAGACAGTGCCAAAGAAGTTTGCATTGTGGTGGCGCCCCTCCTCATCGAAGCCGGATTGCATCAGATGGTGGACGAGGTTTGGTTGATCCATGCTCCAGTTGATATCCAGACAAGACGATTGATGGAAAGAGAAGGGATTTCAAAAGAAGAAGCCTTAAGGATGATTAGGAGTCAACTCCCAGCAGAAGAGAAGTTGGCACATGCCGATCGGGTCTTCGAGAATACGGGGTCACCCGAAGAGCTAAAGGAAGAATTAGAAAAAGAATGGGAATTATTGCGGACCAGAATTTAGGCAACCCCCTCTCGCGCACATGAAAAACTCGCTTGTTATCGATGATCATTGCTTTGCTTGTGGTAAAAACAATCCCCTTGGCTTGAAGCTTCACATTCGCCAGGTTGCCACGGAAATGGACAAAAAACTCGTGCAAAAGGCGGTCTGCTCTTTTACCCTTAAGAAAGAATATCAAGGTTACGGAGGGATCATCCACGGGGGGATTTTAGCCACTATCTTGGACGAACTCATGATCTACTCTCTTTATTATCACGAGATTCCAACGGTTACGGCGAAGATGGAAATCAAGTTCAGGGCAAAGATTATTGCGGGCGAATCAATGGAAGCCTCCGCTTGGATGGTTCACGATCGAGGCAAAATGGTGGAAGCGACTGGAGAAATCCGTAATGCCAAAGGAAAAGTCGTCGTTACTGCACAAGGCTTACTTGCAAAAGTCAAGGAAGTGGTCCGAAAGTGAATTCCCAAGAAAATGCGATCAAGGGTGAGGAGAACTAGTGGCAAAGAAGCCGATACGCTTGGAGAGCGCAGCCCCTCCGAGCGATCAAGAGTCAAAGAAGAAAAAGGAATACAAGACTGTTGCTCTCAATCGAAAGGCCAAGTTTGAGTATTTCCTTGAAGAATTTTTTGAAGCGGGTTTATCCTTGGTTGGTTCAGAAGTCAAAAGCCTTCGTGCCGGGAACGCCTCCATCCAAGATGCTTTTGCAAGACCTGAAGGGGATGAACTTTGGCTACATGGAATGCACATCAATCCTTGGGACACCGGTTCACATTTTCAGCCTGAGGCAAAAAGAAAACGCCGACTGCTGCTTCACGTCGCCGAAATACGCCGCCTCATTGGAAAGGTGAACGAACGCGGTTATTCGCTCATTCCCACGCGCGTTTACTTCAAAGGCCGTTGGGCTAAAGTAGAAATTGCCTTAGCTAAAGGGAAAAAGCTCTTTGACAAGAGGCAATCCATCCGCGAAAAAGAAGCACAGCGTGAAGTGGACCGAGCATTCCGGGGCAAAGAGTATTAGTCCCAGGACTGCTTGGTGGTCAGTGGCTGCGCTACTTAGAGTTCATCCACAACTTGACCGGCAAATTGAAGGGCTGCTTTCATTTCAGGCAAACCGGTAATTTTCCTGGCTTTGCTGGCCAAAAACGCTCCAGTTACTTGGAGAGGGGGAACTCTATAATCATCACGCAGGCAGGGGATCATGCGAGAAAATATCGCAGTGGAGGGAAACCGCAATCCTAATTTATACGCCCTTAAAGAAACTCTGTTTATTCCTAGCTTCTCAATTAAAGCTTCCTCATGATCTTGTGTGATTGAAATCCTCATCAGAACCTCTCCAAAAGGGTTGTTAGTAATCGCTGCCGTGAGTCTTGTATTGCTAATAAGTCGCATGGCACGATTAAGCCCCTCAGGTTCTTCTGAGTATTTTTTTTGAATTTCAGTCACGATGAAAGCAGTCGTGGCTTCCTCTACCGCATCCCATAATCGAGCAGCCTCCAGCCGTTTTCTTAGGAGAAAAAAATTATCAGGATTTGGCATCCTAACACCAGTACGATAGGAGGAAACCACGGCTCTCGATACGTTTAAAATTCGACCCAAACGAGAAAAATTAATTTTATCCACTCGCTTCTCGTTGAATGTTCTTACGAAGTTGGTAAGAAAATAAGCCCATCGCGTTTGACCTACTTTAACTTTCGGTTTGCCAGTTAAAATCTCTATGGCTCCCCTTTTTAGGGCAACCGGTTCTGTATTGTAACGTTTTACAATTTCATTTGCATTACGCAAGGCCAGACTTTCCATAGGAGAAACCCCACAATGAAGATGAATAAACTCAGCCAAAGGAGATGACCGAAAAGTATTGTAAGGGGGAAAATGGGCCTCTGCTTTGTAATGTAAAATCGATACGGGATCGACCTTGGTCCGATCGGCTAGTTCTTTATTATTTAGATTGCATTCTTTCTGGGCGTTCTCAATCAGTTCTCCAAAAGAGTCAAGTCTTATTCCCATTCCCGGGATCGCCAAATTGGCGGCTACGCCAAATGCATCTTTTAGTGAAAATTCAGCGAAAGGAGCAAAGTAGCCCTCGTTTTTTGCTTGCTGAGCAAGATAAACTCCAACCGCTTGTTCTGGCGCAACATGAAGTTCATGAGCTGCCTGCTCAAACTCTTCAGCTTTAGGTGGCCTTCCACGCGTGGGAAGGTCTTGTACCCACGAAACCAATGGGAGAATAGGACTGATTGATTGGGTGTTCATCGGGCATACCTCCAAAAACCTATCTTAACTGATCGTGAAACTTCGCGTCAAGTCAGAAATGTTACCATTTTGTTAACCCTTGGGAAAGGGGGTCTTACCCAGCAAAAGCCCAGATCATCCAAGCCCATCCGGCAAGGAACATCACGCCACCCAGTGGAGTGATGGCTCCGAGGATACGGATTTGGGTTAAAGCTAAGAGATAAAGGCTCCCCGAAAAAAGAACCGTCCCCCCTGCAAAAAACCATCCGGCAAGGATGAGCCTTGAACTTGGCCATTGGGTGAGCGCAAGAGCCACGCCAATCAAAGCAAGCGCATGATACATTTCATACCGTGCACCGGTTTCGAAAACAGCCAGGTATTCTTGTGAAACCTTCTCCCTGAGAAAATGAGCTCCGAAAGCACCAGCAGCAACCGAAACAAATGCAGAACAGGCGCCGAGAATCAAGAAAACCTTTTGCATCCTAACTCCTTACCTTTTCGCTCCGCGTAAACAAGCTTTCCAACGCATCAAGATTCATCAAGTCCCAGGAGTCATCTTCATTTTTGGGGGTCTCAAGAACCATGGGCAATTTGGAAAACCGCGGATCATTTAACAGACACCGGAACGCTTCAAGTCCGATGAACCCCTTGCCGATATGTTCATGCCGATCCACATGACACGCTAGATCTTTCTTTGAATCATTCAAGTGGAATGCCTTAATCCATTCTAACCCAACGATCCGGTCAAACTCCTGAAACGATGCGTCATAAGTTTCCCGAGTTCGGATATCGTAGCCCGCAGCAAACATGTGACAAGTGTCAATGCAGATTCCAATTCTCGATTGATCTTTAATGTCTGCCATAATATCCCTCAGTTCTTCAAACTTGGATCCGATGCTGGAACCCTGACCTGCCATGCATTCCAGTAAAATCATTGGGAGTCGATGTGCTTGTTCTTCGTGGATCCGATTAATGGCATCAGAAATTCGCTTGATCCCTTCTGTAGCGCCGGAGCCGGTATGGGAGCCTGGATGAAGAACAAGATAAGGAATCTCCAATTCCCCTGCCCGAAGCACTTCATTCTTCATTCCATTAAAAGAGCGTTCCCAGTTTCCTTTGTCTGGAGAAGCCAAATTGATGAGATAGGCGCAATGGGCCAAGGAAGCGACAACCTTTGTTTTTTGTTGCGCTTCTTTGAAGGCACCGATCTCTTCACCACTTAAAGGCTTGGCATTCCATTGATTGTTATTCTTTGTGAAAATCTGAATCGCGGTACACCCAACACGCTCACCTCGACCAATAGCGCTATCCACACCACCAGCAATCGACATGTGAGCACCGAGGAGCCGACCTTCGAAAGCGTTTCTTTTCATTTCATTTCCAAGATTGGAGCACCTTCGGGAGATCGCTGAGCTGCAAAATGGTGGCGTCTGGAGTAAGGCGCGGATCATTTTTCAGATCTTCGGGGATATAGGTGTGCGCTTTGTCTGTCTCTTGTTTGAACCAGATTCCTTTCATCCCGACTTGATGCGCTCCAAAAACATCGAAAAAAAGCTGGTCCCCCACATACGCGATTTCCTCTGGATCAAATCCCCAAGCGTTTTTTACATGCAGAAATATATCTGGGTGTGGTTTCCGCACCGGAAACGCGGCACTCGATACCGCTGGATCTAGATACTCCTCGAAACCAAAACGTTGAAGGCAAGAAAGAATAAACGGATGGTGAGTAGCATTGGAGATGAGGGCAAGTCGATACCCCTCTTTTCTCAATCTTTCAAGAGTGGAAATACTGTCTGGATAGGGTTTCCAGTTTTCAATTTCTGGCAAGAAATAAGTCTCAAGAGCATCCAAAAGAAGCCCCTCTTTGGTTCCATTGAGGTTGAATTTTTGAAATGTCTCTTGGAGTGCTTTAACCGCGGTATGCTCGACCCAGGTTTTATCTGCCTCCAAATGTCCCTCATACCGCCTTGAGAAAAAGTGCTGGATGACCTCGGGAGAAACCGAATATCCTTTCTTCGTCAAGAAATCATGAAGCGCTTCGTTCCCCTGTCGGTAGACATCGTCCCAATCTCCGTGGAAATTCATCAATGTGTGACCCAAATCAAAGATGACTCCCTTGATTGGACGTGATTGGCTCTCAGGTTTCACTCTATTTTCATTCGGAATCCAAAGAGGCTCTTCCTTTGACACTTTTTTGATTCGTGATTGATACCATGGGCCTTGAAATTCAAATTTCAAATAAAGGAGATTGTCATGGCAGAACACGGTAAGACACTTTTCAGTAAACGGGTCCCTGGTGGTGTAGGAAGAAGCTATTTCATTGATGTCAAACAATCGGAAAAGAATGGGAGCCGATATTTGGTGGTAAGCGAATCCCGTAACATCGACGGTAGCTGGAAAAGCAATCGAGTCCTCGTATTCCCGGATCATGCCGGGGAATGGAAGCAGGGATTGGATGAAGCCTACCATCTATTAACAAACCCCTAGACGTTGATTTTCGATTGACGATTTACGGTTATAAAAAAGAGGAGAGCCCGCGGGCTCTCCTTCACATGTCTTCCTCGTTTACTTCTTTGAGTCGTCGGGAGTTGAGTTGGTCGGCTTATCGGTCCCGGCATTCTGATCCGTATTCCCCTTATGTTTTTTGTGCGAATGCCTTCCCTTCTTGCGATGGGGCTTTGGTGTTTGATCCTGGGAGGAAACCTGAATTCGAGGGGAAGTCGAATTGGTGTGGCTCCAAGCACCAGACCCCGCCGATGTCAAGAGAAGGCTACACAGCATCAACGGTATGAACATCTTCTTCATGAAATTCACCTCCTTCCAAGCTCGAAAAATCTTGCTTATGCGACATCATAACCCAAGGTTGTCAAAAGAGTGACAAACATCGAAAACTCAATGTTTTCAAGAAGCATTAGAGTTAACTCTAATGCTTGTATCTGAATGCTTGCCTTAGTCTTGACAGGTATGTTATACTCAACTTGAAGGCACACGGAAGATTAAGCACTCCGTGCAAGGTCCTGGAAGGAGCGAAGATGAGCGTTATAACTTCCGCACAAGAAACGCCCGAGCTGTTCTGGCAACTCTTCCAAAACACAGGTTCGCTCGTCGCTTATATCATGTATTGCAAGCTTAAATCCTAGGAGGTGAAGAACGGTTAAATGGACACCAATTTCTATTGGCGCATATTCCAAACCACAGGCTCCGTTACTGCTTACCTACTCTACAAGGTGATCCTCACAGAAAACTAATCGCACTCATTAACTAAATTTAATCTTGATGTGAGAACTCTCCCTAACGGGAGGGTTTTCCATTTTTTGTGCGGAAAGGGTGAGCCATGTCAGAAGCGGTTCTTGATAAGCTGGATTCCTTGCTAGATGAAGCCAAATCAAAGATCACCAAGGCCCAAGATGAGAAAGAATTAGAAGAAGTTCGCCACCAAATCCTCGGGAAAAAGGGAGAGTTGACGGCGCTCCTTCGAAATCTTGGATCCATTCCCCAAGACAAGAGACCTGCTGTCGGGAAAAAGGCCAACGAGATCAAACTTCAAATCGAGCAGGTTCTTGACGACCGACTTCAAAAATTAAGCCAATCTTCGCTGGAAATTCGACTCCAAAATGAACGGATTGATTATTCACTTCCAGGGGAGTCCCTTCCATCAGGTCGACTTCATCCCATTTCAGAAGTGCTTCGCGAAGTCAAAGACATTTTTCGAGGGATGGGATTTGAGGTGGCCAGAGGGCCCGAAATTGAAACGGACTATTACAATTTCGAAGCCTTGAACATCCCCCCAGATCACCCAGCACGGGAAATGTGGGATTCCCTTTACCTGGATGAGAAAACCTTATTACGCACACACACTTCCCCGGTTCAAATTCGCGTGATGGAAAAACGAAAACCCCCTCTACGCGTAATTTCTGCCGGAAAATGTTACCGCCGAGACGCGGTGGATGCCACCCATTGCTTTCAGTTTCATCAAGTCGAAGGCTTTATGGTGGATGAAGAAGTGAGCTTTGCGGACTTGAAAGGGGTTTTGTCGACCTTCGCACGTTTGGTGTTCGGCCAAGATCGTCAAGTAAAGTTTGTTCCAAGCTACTTCCCGTTTACCGAACCAAGTGTCGAAGTGTATATTGATTGTTTTAATTGCGCTCAATCATCGACCGGAAAGTGCAGCCTTTGCGGGGGAGAAAAATGGATCGAAGTTCTTGGCGCCGGAATGATTCATCCCTTTGTTCTTCGGGTGGTGGACTATCCGGCTCATTACTCCGGTTTTGCCTTTGGCGTTGGCATCGAAAGAATTGCCCTTCTAAAATATGGCATCAATGACATTCGACTTTTTTATGAAAACGATGAACGATTCCTGAGGCAATTTTAATATGCGAGTCCCATTCTCATGGCTTAACGATTTCATCAAGATTCCGGACTCACCCGAAGTGGCGGCGGAAAAGCTCCGCCAAGTTGGGGTCCCCGTTACTCATGTGGAGTATTTAAGCGCCGGGATAACCCAAGTGTTTTCTGGGCGAATCGAAACCCTAACGCCGCATCCTAATGCAGACCGACTGCGAGTGGCCCTGGTTGATCTTGGAAAAGAAAAACTTCAAATCGTTACCGGTGCTTCCAACGTTGCCGCTTCCGATATCATTCCGGTAGCAAGGGTTGGAGCAACACTGGCTGGTGGAAAAATCATACAAGAAACCAAACTGCGTGGCCTCCCTTCTCTCGGGATGATGTGTTCAGCCGATGAGCTTGCTTTAGACTTCAAGGAATATCTCCCCCCAACTCAACGTGAAGGGGTTTTGATTCTTGATTCTGACACCCCCATTGGAATCGACTTGGCTCCAATGCTCGGTCTTCGGGAAGCCATTCTTGTGCTTGAGCCTTTTGCAAATCGCCCAGATTATCTCAGCATCTACGGTGTAGCTCGTGAGGCAGCAGCCATTTATCATCTCCCCTTGAAAAATCCTGATCTTTATGCCGCGACGCCAGGAACCCTTGACGGCAAAATTCAGGTGACCGTAGAAAGCTCTCAAGAATCTCCTCGATACATTGCGCGATATGCAAGCCAGGTCAAAGTGAACGCTTCACCGTTGTGGATGGCCGTTCGACTTAATGCGGCCGGAATTCGCCCCATCAACAACGTGGTGGATGTCACGAACTATGTCTTACTGGAATTGGGTCAGCCTTTGCATGCGTTTGATTGCTCGCGCATCCAAGGGAAACGCATTGTGGTTAGACAGGCAAAACCGAACGAAAAAATGGTGGGACTCGACGAGAAAACATACGATTCGCTCCAGAACATCTTGGTAATCGCGGATGAAACGGGCCCGGTAGCCCTTGGCGGTATTATGGGTGGGAAGCGAACTGAGATTTCGGAAACAACGACAGAGGTTCTCCTCGAAGCCGCCAACTTCAACGCCGGCTTGGTACGCCGCTCTTCTTTAAAGCTTGGTATTCGAACAGAAAGTTCTCGCCGATTTGAAAAGGGACTTGACCCGATTGGGGCCGATTGGGGGAGTCGAAGGGCCTCTTTCCTCCTTCAGCAATTCGGTTGTCAAATTGCAGATGGCGCCATCGACACTCAGCCTGCTATTCCAAAGCCTCAAGAAATCGGCTTGAATTTGCAGAAGATGAAAAAGCTCCTTGGGGTCGCGGATTTAGAACTCTCTCAGGTCGTCAACATTCTGAAGGGTCTTGGTTTTGAAGTGCGCACTGAGGACCCACTCTTTGTTGGCCCCCCTCTTTTTCGCTGCGACATTCATGAAGACGTGGATGTTATCGAAGAAGTGGCTCGTCATTATGGCTATAGTCACATCCCTGCGACACTTCCAGCTGGAATGCTTCTCCCTGCCACGGTTGATGCGGAAGAAACGTTTGAAGAAACCTTGCGGACGTTCCTCTCTTCTGTGGGCCTTCTCGAAATGCTCAGTTATTCACTCGGAGATCCTCCCTATTTCGAAAAATTCTATTCTCGCCCCTTAGTGCTTATTCAAAATCCGCTCACCGAAGACCGGAAAGCACTTCGGCCTTTGCTTTACCCCGAAATGCTGATGAATCTTCGAAGAAATCTTCACTTAAAAAACACGCATCTTCATTTCTTTGAAATTGGCAAAACGTTTGAGAAGTTAGCTGGCCCACAGGAAAAGCGAAGTTTGGCCGTGCTTCTGACGGGAGACTTTCCCTGGGGAACCTCTTCAAATTTTTACACCCTGAAAGGAGTCTTGGAACGCCTGTGGCAAGCGCTTCATATTGAAACCCCCTTTACCCTTCATGAAGAAACCAAGGACCAGTTCCATCCATTTCGATGTGCATCGATTCGCCACAAAGGTCATGGGCTAGGAATCCTTGGCGAATTGCATCCGAACCTTCTTCGCTCACTTGACATTGACCAACGCGTGATGGCCCTTGAGCTTTCGGTAGACCAATTGCAGTCTCTCGCGGGTCGGTTCAAGATGAAGCCCATCCCACTTTACCCTGAGTCAAGACGCGACATCTCGATGATTGTGGAAGAGAGAGTCCCCGCAGGGGAAATCATTGAGTTCATCCGAAGTCATGGTGGAACTCTCGTGGAAGGGATCAAGATTTTTGACGTGTACCAAGGGCCCCAGGTGCCGGCCAACAAGAAATCACTTGCCTTTGCCATCACCTACCGTTCTTTAGAAAAAACCTTGACCGACGAAGAAGTAACCCAAGTTCACGAACGCATTCAAAAAGAACTTGCCTCCGCTTTTGACGCCACACTGCGCATCGCTTAGGTCCATGACAATGTCTCCTAACTCGCAGGGACTCGTTCCTCTTCCTTCTTGGAAAGCGTTTTATGAGAAATTCAGGAAGCGTCGAGGCATACTCTTTACTCTCGGTGAAGGTGACTCCGGGAAATCAAGTTTTGTGACTTGGATTGCTCACCGATTTGTTGAAGAGAAAATCAAGTTTGCGATTGTGGATGCAGACATTGGACAATCCCACATTGGTCCGCCTGGAACGCTCGGACTTTCCTTTCCCGTTGCCCCGTTTCGCTCCTTGGATGAACTGGTCCCAGAAGAGCTAAAATTTGTCGGTTCCCCGAATCCGACTGGGCATTTTCTTCCCTGCCTCGTGGGAACAAAGCAACTCGTGGAAAAAGCAACACAACTTGGCGCTTCTGCCATTCTCGTTAACACGACGGGATTTGTGAAGGGAGACGCTGCTTTCGCCTTTAAACTGGCCAAACTCCAACTCATCGCACCACAGGTCATCGCTGCTTTTCAACGTGCAAAAGAACTGACTCCCTATCTCGATTGGCTGAAGCAACAAGAAATTTCAAAGGTTTTTCTCTTCAGCGTAAGTCCTCTTGTCAACACAAGGGGATTCCAAGAACGGACAGAATTTCGAAAGAAACAATGGAAAAAGTGGTTAAAGCAAGGGAGAACAATCACCATTCCTAAGCCAAAGATCTTTCCTGCTGGTCATTCTCCCCGCGATTGGAAGAATCACATGGCAGCGCTTGTAAGCAAGAGCCAGCGGATTATCAGCGTGGGAAGCGTTCGAGAAGCGGACAAATTCTCACTCCAACTTCGAACCTTTCCTGATCCAGGAAACAACATTTCGTACCTCATCATCGGCGATGCGGAGGTCGATGCTTGAAAACCGCTGACGTCATCCAGCTCTCAAAGAATCCTGTCAAACTCATCATCTGGGTCCTCATTATTGTTTCGCTCTTTTGGGTTGTGGCACACATTATTACAACAGTGCTTATCTTCTCTTTGGCCGCCCTCTTTGCTTATCTGGTTTCCCCGGTCGTGCAAGGGCTCTCAAAAATTAAGTTGCCAGGGACGAAACGAAGAATCCCTTGGACGGTCGCCACCTTCATGGTTTACTCGGTGATTCTTGGGCTATTGATCTTGCTCACGATAACGCTCATTCCACTTGTCATTTCACAATCAAGTTCGCTGGCGTCTTCGATGCCGACCTATCTCCGAACGGTCGAGGATCACCTGGCCAGGCTTCAAACGTGGTACAATGACCTTAAAGTTTCTCCATCCATGGAACAAAACTTGAAAAAGTATGGACAGTTTCTCCTGGATAAGGCAAGTCCAGTCATTTCGGTTCTCGCGGCTAATCTCGCTTCCGGCGTCCTCAAAGTTTTTACCGCGCTTTTGATTGTTTTGGCTGCTCTTATTTTTTCTCTTTACATCATCTTGGATGAGAAGAACATCAAGAAAAACTTTTTTGAGATGTTTCCAAAAGCATGGAGACAGGATACAGAACAACTCTTTCACAATGTAGGGCAAGTGGTTGGCGTATTTATTCGAGGGCAGCTCATCTTGGGCTTTCTGGTGGCGACTGGAACTTATTGCGCTCTTCTCCTGATTAATCTTGTTGGTGTTCATTATGATTATAGCCTCCTCACCGCTCTTGCCGCCGGATTCCTTTACCCGATTCCTTTCATTGGTGTTTGGGCCCCTCGTCTGGTGGCTCCAATCTTAGCGTATGCCCAAACCGGAAGCGGGTATGCCACCTTTTGGGTTTTGTTTGCCGTGACCGCTTGGGGGCTTGTCGCTGATAACATTTTTCTCCCGGTTGTTATGGGGAGAAGCATTGGCATTTCGCCACTCATGATCTTGTTTGTGATGTTCTCTGGCGGAGAGCTCTTTGGAATTTGGGGCTTAGTCTTAAGCATCCCAATGGCTGCTGTAATTCGGCTCGTCTTTTTCTACCTACAAGAACACATCACCATATGAATATGAGGTGACTTAATCTTGAACTTGCTGAATCGCTTATTGAGTAAGCTGAGTCGCGACCGGCGATCATCACCCCGGTTTTATCGTCAATTTGCCTGCACATTGCTTACAGAATCCAAAGAGTCTCTCCTAATCATCCTTGAAGACATTTCAAAAGAAGGGGCCAGAATTTGTTCTGAATCTTCCCTGCATCGCGAGGCCCTCTATGTACTACGACTGCAAGCTCCTCGCTCTCGGTTCCAGTTTGGGCTGAAGCTGGTTTGGACGAAAAGAAACACCGATGGAACTTTCACTCATGGCGTAAGATTTGTTGGTCCAGGAAGCCAGAATTCCTCGCCTTTCCTAAACTTCTTAAAAGAACTTTCAAATCGAGAACGACGTGTGGATGGAGTGCGTCGTTTTCGTCCACAATAACAAAAGGTTTCTCGATAGAGAAGTGAAATGTTTACGTCATGAGGAAAGAAAAGGATTCCTTCGGAGTCAAAGAGTTAGAAGATCACGCCTATTACGGGGTCCAGACCGCTAGAGCCGTAGAAAACTTTCCGATCAGCTCTGGGCGGGCTCATGCCACCTTCATTAAAGCCACGGTCCACATCAAGCGGGCTGCCGCCATTGTTCATAAGGAACTCCACCTCCTGCCAGCGGAAAAAGCAGATGCCATTGTTCAAGCCGCCGATGAAATTCTGGGAGGAAAACTTTGGGATCAATTTGTTGTCGACGTTTTCCAGGCGGGAGCAGGAACCAGTCACAACATGAACACCAATGAAGTTCTTTCCAATCGAGCGTTGGAGCTCTTGAAGCGAAATAAGGGAGAATACGAGTACATCAGCCCAAACGATCACGTGAACATGGGACAAAGCACAAACGATGTCATTCCAACGGCGATCCGGATTGCCGTTCTCTTCGAGCTCCGCGACTTCATCCATAAACTTGAAAAACTCGAAAAAGCTTTGGGTCAAAAAAGTAAAGAATTTGATTCGATCGTAAAATCAGGGCGAACCCATCTACAAGATGCAACCCCGCTGCGCCTTGGTCAGGAATTCTCGGGATACGCGACCTGTATCGAAAAACATCGAAACCGCCTTTTGAGAGCCAACGAGGATCTCCACGAAATCGGTCTAGGTGGAACCGCCGTCGGAACCGGTTTGAATGCTCACCCCGCTTATCGCGAAAAAATTGCTCAAGAGCTCACGAAACAAACGGGCTTCTCTCTTCGTCCAGCCAGCAATTTCTTTGAAGCCATGCAATCCATGGCCCCCTTTGTGGCCGTTTCAGGGGCGATTCGCAACCTTGCGCTTGACCTCATTCGCATTGCCAATGATCTGCGCTTATTGTCTTCCGGCCCCAATACCGGCCTGCATGAAATTCACCTTCCAGACCTTCAACCAGGAAGCTCGATCATGCCTGGAAAGGTTAACCCGGTCATGGCTGAAATGCTCAACATGGTTTGCTTTTATGTTGTTGGGAACGATACATCGATTGCCATGGCTTCCCAGGCCGGCCAACTTGAATTGAACGTGATGATGCCTTTGGTGGGCTATCTACTCCCTTCTACGGTTTACGTTTTGGGGAATGCCCTCCATGTTTTTGCAGAGAAATGCGTTGCCGGAATAGAAGCCAACAAAGCGCGTTGCGAGGACTATGCAGAACGCTCTCTGTCCATTGTGACAGCGTTGAACCCTTACATCGGATACTTGAAAGCCGCCGAGATTGCCAAAGAATCACTAAAAACTGGAAAGCGAATTCGAGATTTGGTGATCGAAAAGAAACTTCTCCCCAAAGAAAAACTTGACGAGATCTTGAATCTTCTCGCCATGACAGAACCCGGAATTCCGGGAATGACCAAAGAAAAAATAGGGAGGGACGCTCGGTAATGGAATCTCTTGAGCAAGCGAGAGAAAAACTCCGCAAACGACTGGAAGAGCTGAAACCAAAAGGGACTTCCCCCGATGACGAAAAAGGGCTTCTTCCCAAAAAAAGATATTCCCTTCTGATTTTAGAGGACGAGCAACTGAACTTGGATGCCCTCGTAGAAACCTTCAAGAACGACTATGAGGTGCTCCCCTTCACCAGTGCGGTCGATGCTCTTGAGCATGTCCGAACAAAGAAACCACACGTTGATCTTGTCCTCACGGATCAAAGAATGCCCAAGATGAGCGGAACCCAGTTTCTTGAAGAAATTAACAAGATTTATCCGAAAGTCATGAAGATCGTCCTAACGGGATACACCGAAACTCGGGATTTAATGGAGGCGATTAATAAAGGGGAAGTTCATCGCTATATTACAAAGCCGGCAGATCCCAGTTACTTGAAGATCGAGGTTAAGCAAGCACTGGAACGCTATCGACTCGAACAAGAAAAACACCAGCTTGTTCTTGTTCTGATGGACAAGAACAAATCATTGGAGAACTATCAAAACGAGCTCAAAAAAACCAACCTCGAAATCCTTCGTATCCTTGGAACTTTGGGCGAACTGAAAGATCCCGACACCGGAAGGCATGCCTTGTTTGTTGCCCAAGCCACCGAGTTTATCTGCCAAAAACTTGGCCTATCACAAGAAGAAACCATGAAAGCCGTTCAAACTGCCCATCTGCATGATCTGGGGAAAATGGGATTGCCGGATTGGGTGGTCAAAGGAGCGGGGGCCACCACGGAAGCCGCTGAAAACTACTATCGCCAGCACCCCTTGCTTAGCGAAGCCGTTCTTCTGGTTTCCGAACGCCTCATGGATGTCGCACCCGGCGTTCGACACCATCATGAGTGGTGGAATGGAGCAGGGTTCCCGGATGGTCTCAAGGGAGACGCCATTCCTCTAGCTGCTCGCATCATCGCGATCCCCGATGGCTACGATGAGTTTTTGCTGGAAGCCAATCGCACTAAAAGCAGCAAAGAATCAAGCCAAGAAAAAGGAATTAAGTTCCTCAAAGAAAATTCGGAAATTCAATTTGACCCACAACTCATTCCACACTTTATCGAATTTTTGCAACACGAAGTGGCGGAAAGAAAAGAAAAGTTTGTCTCTTTGGATGAACTCCAGGATGGCATGGTCATCTCTCAGGATGTTCTAACAGAGCGAGGCTTTGTAATTATCCCGCGTGGGACTCGACTCAAGAAAGATTTTCTTGCGAAAGTTAAGGGGTTTTCAACCTACATCGGAATTCGACAGCCGATTGGAACCTACATCGACTAGATCGAACGAGACTTGAGGAAGAAAAGGGAGTAGGCCCGCTTTGTATCCCTCTGAGAGAACCATTTGGACCGCTTTCTTGTCTTCCTCCGAATAACGCAACGTTCGTTCATTCACATACATGCGCACGAATTTTCGCGCGGTCTCGCGGTTTGTTCCTCGCGAGAAATCTAACGCATAATCAAGTGCTTCATCTTCGTGTTCGATGGCGTAACGAATGCTTTCTTCGAGAATTATCGCAATTTCTCGCGCCGTGTCGAGGCCAACATTTTTTCGCACCGCATCCACGCCTAAAGGAAGAGGTAACCCTGTTTTCTTTTCCCACCATTGGCCAAGATCCAAAATTTTGGCTAGCTTCGTGTCAGAATAAGTCAGCTGCCCCTCGTGAATGATAACCCCAGCTTCTACTTCTCCACGAAGAACCGCAGGAATAATCTGGTCAAAGGGGATTACTTTGGACTGAAATTTTTCCCCAAGGACAAGACCCATCATCAATGCAGCGGTAGTGTATTGGCCTGGAATGGCCACAACAATTTCGGACAACCTGGAAAGAGGCATCGGTTCCCGAGCCACCACGATTGGCCCGTATCCCTTACCGATGCTTGCTCCGTTGGGTAACAGCCAGTACTTGTCGGAAACATGGGCAAAAGCATGAAGGGAAAGGGCAGTCACCTCAAACTTTTCCAGAAAGGCCTCCTGATTGAGCGTTTCGATGTCCGACAGAACGTGTTCGAATGTATGCCCTCGCGAAGAAATTTTGTTCTTAGCAAGCGCATAAAACATGAAAGCATCATCAGCATCAGGGCTGTGGGCTAATCGAATGTGCACGGTCCCCCCATTCGCCAACGAGGGGACACTTCCTACGAATGGGGACACTTCCTAACTTTTCCACGACCCAGCGGGAAGCGTCCCCACAAGGAGAAAGCCGTTCAGGAGTCGAAAAAGGCCGAACTATGAAACGACTGGCGAGTTTGATTCTTCTTGCTTTAATCATTTTCCAAGCAGCTCACGCAAGCCCGGTAACCGACGGACTCAATGCGTATTACCAAAAGGAATGGTCGGAGGCTGCTTCCAATTTCAAACAAGGAATTCGAGAGGATCCGAAGGATTCTCTGGCGCTTGTTTATTACATCGTCTCCACGTTTTGGCTTGGAACCTCTGAGCACGAACTTCGAGACCTGGAAGATGCTTTAATCGACAATCCGAACGATCAATTAACTCAAGTCAAGCTGGGCTTTTTCTATTACACCAAAGCCTTGGTTCGAGATCAAAAACCTGATCGCGCTTTAACGGAGTTTCGAGATGCGGCTCGTCTAGGCCCTTCTGCAATTGTCCATACGGGATTGGGTATTGCCTATTTCGATGTAGGAAATTTCACCCGAGCCAAAAAGGAATTTGCACGTTCCATGGACATGAATTCGAAAGATGTCTTGGCGTATGAATACATGGGAAGAATTCTCCTTTCGATTGATAACGACCCCGAAGGGGCGCTAGCCTACTTCCAACAAGAACTAAAACTCGTTCCGCAATACCCTGACGGACACTATTACTGTGCCTCTGCCTTGGATGCTCTCGGGAAAAGTGATGAAGCCATTGCTGAATACCAAAAGACGGTGAGCCTAGACTCCCTAGGGGTTGGCCGCGGAACGGACGCGAAAATCGGCCTAGGGGACATCTACTTGCAAAACAAACAATTCCAAGATGCTCGCCAAGCTTTCCAAGACGCTTTGAAACTTGACCCGAACAACCCGGTGATCAAAGAGCGAATTTCTCAAGTCGACAAGGCTGAAAAAGCTAAGAAGTAGTCGTTGGGGCTTCTCCCAAAATCTTCCCGTCTTCAAGCGCTAGAATACGGTCAGCTTCATGCTCGATCAAGGGATCATGGGTGGCCACAACCAGTGTAAGTCCACGTTTCTTGTACGCAGTTAGCAAGTCAATAACTTGTTTGGCGGTAGCGGTATCCAACTCGCCCGTAGGCTCATCCGCAAATAGGAGTGTTGGATTTGAAATCAACGCGCGGGCAATAGCAACGCGCTGTGCTTCTCCTCCAGACAACCAAAGGGCTTGCTGATCATTTCGCTCGGAAAAACCAATTTCTTGAAGCAGATTTCTTGCTTTATTTCTCGCCTCTTTCCAACGCTCACCTCGGCACACAAGAGGCAACGCCACATTATCCGTTGTCGAAAGATACGGAATTAGGAAAAATTGTTGGAACACAAATCCAAATGAATCTCTTCGAAGGCTCAGCAAGGCTTTCTCCGAAAGGCTTTCAATGAGTTTGCCTTCCAAGCTGATCTGTCCACTGTCGGCCGTATCAAGCGTCCCCAGGCAATTGAGCAACGTGGTCTTGCCACTCCCCGATCTCCCGCGAATGCAAAGAAATTCTCCCTTTAGAACGGACAGGGTAACCCCTTGCAACGCTGAAACAAGCTTTCTCCCTTGTTGGTAGGTTTTCTTGAGATCATGACATTCCAAAAATGCGCTCATGTGCGAAGCACGTCAGCAGGCTTGATTTTAGCCCCATAGAAGGCAGGATAAAGCCCTCCGAGGAGCGACAAAACAAGGGCTAAGAAAAAACTAAGAAAAATGAGCAAAGTCGTAGGCTCAAAAAGAACCATTCCCTGCCTCGCCAAGGGGTGGCTCACTCCCAAGATGAAAACCATCCCGAGGAGCAACCCTGCCACACTCCCAAGGAGGGAAAGAATAAATGCCTCAAAGAGAAAGAGGAGAAAAATCTGGCTTCTGCTTGCCCCCAAAACCTTCAAGATGGCGATTTCGCGAATTCTTTCTCGCACAGCCATCATCATCACCGTCAAAATTCCAATCCCCCCGATTAACACCGTCAGAAAGCCCACTCCCATTGTGAGTGCACCCCAAAGTCTTTCGCTGCCCCGGATTCCTTGTGATACAAGAGTCGGAGGAAGGACATCCCAATTGGAATGCTTATTCCCAATCAATTGGGCCAATGCTGAAGCGCTTTCTCCCGGCTTTGGAATCACAACACCATAGGAAACCAGACCCTCTCTTCCTAAGAGCTTTTCCAGATCCGAAAGGGGAACGGTCACCTGATGATCTTCGGGCCCGTCGGTTCGGGCCATGACACCCGAAACTCGAAATTTCTTCCCCGCATAGGTGAAAGATGAGGAATGAAGATTCCCTTGCTCTTCTGCCACGTCAATCCCAAGAAGGGAGTCGCCTGAATTCTCGGGCCAACTCCCCCAAAGGAGCGGAGTGTCCTTAAACAATTCCGGAAGTTTTTCTTTGGGGACGCCAAGAACAATTTGCGGAAGTCCAAAGGCCATCAATTCGCGGCTGTGTAGACGAGCCACGATCATGGGGATAACTTCCTTAACCCCGGCCATTTGCGACAGCGTTAAGAGCTCGTCTTTTTCAATGGCCCCTGCTCCGAAAAAACCTGACCGATCGCGAATGAAAATCTTTCCCTCTGCGTAGTTTTCGAAGCGACTCGCCATTTTATGAAAATGAACCACCATGGAACCGAAGGTGGTCAAAGCGAAAGTCCCCATCGCTAAACCGATAAGGGTCAGCCAAGTGCGAAATTTGAGACTGAATGCACCTTTCCAAGCAAGAGTCCACACAAGGCGCGTTTTCGAGGAATCTTGCCCTACCCCTCCAAACGAAAATTCAGAAGCCCCAGAGCGAAGAATCATGCTCTCAAGCGAAGCAAAAGGCTTCAAGAGGGGGTTCCTGTTGTTTGTCGAAAAAAACCGAAATGCACACAGTTCTAGAAAACTGGAAGGGGTTCTTTATTTTCAAACACCCTTGTGCTATAATAAAATTGGGGGATTGGGTTTAATTTTTTATATTCGTTAGTCATGGTTTGGAAGAGAGTGTGTTTGAGCAATGCGAAGGATGAAGGTCGACAAACTCGGGATTGATCTCTTGACCCACGATCCGGTTGTTATCTTGAAGGATCTTGAGGGGAAGCGATACCTTCCTATCCTCATTGGCCCTTTTGAAGCCACAGCCATTGCCTTGGCCTTGGAAGGGACACCGGTTCCACGCCCTCTTTCGCACGACTTAATGCGTTCGATTATTCACTCGCTCAAAGCAAAAGTAGCTCGGATTATCATCCATGATATCCAAGAAAACACGTTTTACGCTAAAGTGGTGCTTGAGTCAAACGGAGGCACCCTTGAAATCGATGCAAGACCTTCAGATTCGATTGCTTTAGCCCTTCGAACCAATGCGCCCATTTTTGTCTCCGAGCGGATTGTGCTCGAGGAAACCGTGGCGGACAAGCAAGCCGGGGATGAAGAACAAAAGAAATTTAAAAGATTTATCGAAAACTTGAAACCAAGCGATTTCCTTAAAGGACGCGAGGAAGGAAAAGATAAGGACTAAATGACTGAAAAACGTGCCCAAATCGGAGTCTTTGGTGGCTCCGGACTTTATTCGCTGCTTGAAAATGTGGAAGAAGTCAAAGTTGAGACCCCCTACGGTGCTCCGAGCGATCGGATTGCTTTAGCATCACTGCACGGGAAAAAAGTGGCCTTTCTCCCTCGACATGGGAAAGATCACGATCTTCCCCCACATATGATCCCTTATCGTGCAAACCTGTGGGCCATGAAGCATTTGGGAGTTAGTCGAATCATTGGCCCTTGCGCGGCTGGCTCTTTAAAAGCCGATGTGAAGCCTGGCGAATTCGTCATTTGCGATCAATTTGTAGACCGCACCTCAGGCCGTGTCGACACTTTTTACGATGGACCCGTTACCACACATGTTTCAGCCGCCGATCCGTACTGCAACAGCTTGCGGCACATTGCGGTGGAATCGTGCAAAGACTTGAAGATCCCCGCAAAAAAAACAGGAACCGTCGTGGTGATTCAAGGGCCGCGATTCTCCACACGCAGTGAAAGTCGGTGGTTTGCTTCCCAAGGTTGGGAAGTGATCAACATGACACAATACCCTGAATGCATGCTAGCGCGTGAGTTGGAAATGTGCTATGTCAATGTCTCTTTGATTACCGATTATGATGTGGGAGCCGAGGGTGCGCCCCCCGTGAACCACGAAGAAGTCATTCGTGTTTTTAACGACAACACCGAAAAGGTGAAAAAGCTCATCTTCGAAATGATCAAACGGATGAATCCCGATGAAAAGTGCGAATGCCACGAAGCTTTGAAAAACGCCCGCCTCGGCTAGTCAGCTCCTCAACTTCCAGAGTAGGTTCTCGAACACCAATCGAAAGTTGCCTGAATGTTCCAAGTGTTTCCGCGCTTCAAGAATCATCTGAGCTCTTTCCCAAACTTGGCCCCATTCCAGTTCGTTTGACACAGCAAAAATGTGCGCCTTAAACTTGGAGAGCAAAACCCCCTCTTCCCATCCAGACTTCAAGACCGCCACATCCCGATAGAACCCATAGAGTAAATGAATAATCCATTCCGCATGTTCTTTATGGTCTTCCAAAACAATCACCTTATCTAAAAGCTCCAGCGGGGTTCGCGTTTCAGAAAAAAGAGCCGGCATGACATCCGTTAGAACCCCCTCCCACTCTTTTGCTTCTTCTCTTGGCACCTCTAGGCCGGCCAGAAGTGTTGCCACTTCAGGAGCCACCCCCATTTCTTCGACAAGCCTATCCCTTTGTGAAGCGGTTCCCGAAACTTGAAATGGAACTCGTTGGCAACGCGAAACAATCGTAGGCAAGAGGCTTGAAGGATGTGAAGCCACCAGAATGAACACCGCGGGAATCATCGGCTCTTCGAGAATCTTCAACATGCTTTCTGCTGCTTCTTCTGTGAGCCCCTCCGTCTTCAAGAGAAGGAACACCTTCCGTTTCGATTCCAATGCGGGGTATTGCAGCTCGCTTTTGACAGCTCGAATTTGAGCGATCTTAATCTTATCCCCTTCAGCGTTAATCAAGCGAAAATCAGGATGATTTCCCGACTCGAATTTATGGCACGAATTGCAAGTCCCGCAAGGACGAGCGGCAAGGTTCCCACAAAGCAACCCTTTAGCAAACTCTCTTGCATTCTCTTCCTTCGACGACAAGGGAGACCCAAAGAAAAGATAAGCGTGGCTTGGAGAATCGCTTGATAAAATCTTGGTTATGAATTGTTTACTTTGATCGATTGCGACCATTAGACGAGGAAGCCTGGCCAAATTTCGAAAGGAGCATATTCACTTTTTGCAAAATTTGTGCATGAATTGCTTCGGCTGATTGCGAACCATCAATGATGACAATTCGAGAATTTTTCCTGGCAAGAAAATAATACCCTTTTCGAACCCTCGCATAAAAAGTCGAACTTTCCCGATCCAAACGATTTAATGCCCCACGGCTCTTCGCTCGGCGAAGTCCTGCTTGAACTGGGAGATCGAGAAAAAACGTGATGTCGGGCTTTAATCCCCCGGTTGCCAGCTTGTTCATTCCGTCCAAAAGCTTTTGAGAAAGGCTTCGACCAAAAGCTTGATAGGCAATTGTGGAATCGGTAAACCGATCGCACAAAACCATCTGCTTTTTTTGAAGGGAGGGGATGATGACATTTCTCACATGATTTGACCGATCGGATACAAATAGGAAAAGCTCAGTTTCGGGAGATATTTTTGTTTTGGAGTGAACCAGAAGAGTCCTAATCTTCTCTCCAAGTGGCGTTCCTCCAGGTTCGTGCGTGCTCACGACAGGGTATCGCTGTTTCTTCAAGGCAGCCGCCAGTCGCTTTAACTGGGTGGTCTTCCCAGAGCCTTCGATTCCTTCAAACGTGATCAAGAGCCCGCGCCCTTTCAAACCCATCATTCACCTCTTTCAAACATTAATCCGTTGTTCGTTATGAGCTTTCAGCCACCAGCGTGGATGTACCTGCTGACATTTCTCATGAATAAATGGTCACCCGTCGATTCGGCTCTTGCCCCACACTTCGGCTCTTCAGGTTGTACTTCTCGATAACCTGATGTTGCAGCCGGCGAATATACGGATTTTGAGGAGTAAGTTCAAGGATTTTCTCGGGATGGCGCAAAATTTCGAGGGAAGCTTCTTCGGCCTCACGCAACGCAAGCTCCTCGAGATCCACGCTTGGTAAGTGAAAAACAGTGCGGAGGAAATTTTGAATCTGATTGATCGTGTTTGATTTGATTCCGTAGGTTCGGATGTTTCGCTTTTCGAGTTCGCGTAATTTCTTATAGTTGCGT
The DNA here is from genome assembly GCA_013286945.1 of Candidatus Melainabacteria bacterium. Classification (GTDB taxonomy): domain Bacteria; phylum Vulcanimicrobiota; class JABDET01; order JABDET01; family JABDET01; genus JABDET01. The sequence goes on along the minus strand of JABDET010000002.1, from coordinate 31,266 downwards.
CTTTCTTGAACCTTCAAGGTTAACACGATATCCGCATCATTCCAATTCTTGACTACCTTAGCCGAAACTCGAAGATTCTGAATCGCTCGCTCGAGGCGGGTGCGACTTACCGCATAAGGGAAGATTCGTACCCCTTTCATGGTATCCAAAACGTCTTGTGGAAGCGTATCTTCATCCCCGTTGTCGACATCCGCCTCTAATTGCGGAAGGTTGGATTCTTGAATCACTTTGATTTGTCCATGTTCGCGAACACGGACTTCGGGCTGTGGTGGCGTGTTCCGCAACATGAGATCGATCACTTTGGGGATGTTGTCATGAATGACGAAATGATCAATCTCTTGGATTTCAATGACCACATCAAACGTGGGGGGAGCTTTCCGTTCCAGAACCGTTTTTTGGGTACCGCGACGACGTGCTTCTTCATCGCTTAAGGTAACGGCTTGGATTCCCCCTACCAAATCAGAAAGGGTGGGGTTAAGGAAAAGGTTTTCGAGTGTGTTTCCATGAGCGGTGGCAATGAGCTGAACGCCTCGCTCCGCAATGGTGCGCGCCGCATACGCTTCCGCTTCGGTCCCAATTTCATCCACCACCACCACTTCGGGCATATGATTCTCAACCGCTTCAATCATCACGTTGTGTTGAGTGTCATACGACTGCACCTGCATTCGCCGAGCTCGTCCGATGCCTGGATGCGGAATATCGCCATCTCCCGCAATTTCATTCGAAGTATCAACAATCACCACGCGCTTGTTAAGCTCATCATTCGAAACGCGCGCTACTTCCCGGAGCATGGTGGTCTTTCCAACACCGGGTCTTCCAAGAAAGAGAACGCTTTTCCCCATTTCAACCACATCGCGAATGATGGAGATGGTCCCAAAGACCGCGCGCCCAACACGGCACGTTAGGCCAATGATTTTGCCGCTTCGATTCCGGATGGCAGAAATCCGGTGAAGGGTTCGCGCGATTCCAGCGCGATTGTCCTTTCCAAACTCTCCAACTCGACTCACAACATATTGAATATCTTCTTCGCTCACGTAGTCTTCACTCAAGAAATAAAAGCGCTTCGGAAATCGGGCTTCAGGTTGTCGCCCTAAATCAAGCACCACTTCTAGAAGCTCTTCCAAGGGCTCGAATTGATTGAGAGATTCGCGTACATGCCTTGGCAAAATATCCAAGAGGTTTTCAAGATCGTCGGTGATATGAACCTCTTGCTGGGGAAGACTGGATCGTCCAGGGGTTGGTAATGGTAATGGTCTTGGCCCTAACATTATTTCACCACCCTTAATGTGCTAAGAGTCGAATCGGCTGCTCCAGTAATACGTGATCCGGCGTCTCGCTCAATGACTAAGTAATCCAAAACATCGCGTGTTAATTCTTCTCCGGGGACCAAGCTCGGAATTCCGGGGGGGTAAGTGGTAATGAGCTCAGTCGAGATCCTTCCAACAGCCCTCTCAAACGGAATGGTTTCATGGGGAGCCACAAAGGCTTCTCTTGGCGTTAAACGAAACGGGGGCCAATCCGGGAGCTTTACATTCTTGGTGATCCGTGGCTTTGGAGGTTCACCGGAATCATTGGCTTCAAGCCTAGAAAGGCCATCCACCAAACGATCAATCTGCTCTTGGTCGTCCCCTAAAGTCACCAAGGCCACCACATGAAACAAATCGCTAAGCTCGACTTGAACATGATACTTTTTTCGCAAAATATTTTCTACCTCATAACCGGTGTACCCAAGCTCTGTTGAAGAGACGACCAAGCGCGTCGGATCGAGAGCAAAAACGCCTGGCCTTCCGATAATCTCACGACCAATGCAACTCAGGCCAGGAATCTTGTTGATTCGAGCCCTGGCATCTTCGGAAAGCATAATGGCTTTATCCAACCACCTTTCCCCCTCTGTGGCCATTTGCATCCGCGTGGCATCGATGGAGGCTAAAAGAAGACAACTCGGACTTGTAGTTAAGAACAGCTGAAGCACAGCCTCAAGTCGACTCCGATCGACTCGATTTCCGGATAGGTGCAAGATCGAACTTTGTGTGAGGCTACTCAAAAGCTTGTGAGTGGAATTTACAACTAAGTCTGCACCCGCGTCGGTAGCCGCGAAAGGAAGCTTTGGATGGAAGTGGAGGTGCGGACCCCATGCTTCATCCACGATTGCAATTTTCCCATGAGCATGGATCATGTCTACAAATCGCTTCACGTCTGCGGAGACACCATAGTAGGTGGGTGAAACGAGTAAGACAGCCTTGGCATTCGGATTGTCGTTCAAAGCCTTCTCAAGCGTTTTTTCAGTGACGGTGTGATCCACTTGAAGCTTTTCATCAAATTCTGGCATCATGTAAATTGGAACAACCCCGCTAAAAATCAAACTCGAAAAGGCTGATTTGTGAACATTGCGCGGGAGGATGACCGAATCGCCAGGATTACACACAGCCATGAGCATCGAATGCAAGCCACTCGATGAACCGTTCACCAGGAAAAACGAATAATCGACTCCGTAGGCCTTTGCCGCCAGCTCTTGCGCCTCTTTTAAAACGCCTGTTGGATGACTGAGGTTGTCCAACCCCAAGACCTCGGTGAGATCCATGGCCAGGTAGAGCGAGCCGAGATTATCCTTTAGTTTCGGGTGAATTCCTCTCCCCTGTTTGTGCCCCGGAACGTGAAATGGAACTGTTTCTTCCCGGACATAAGCCAGCAAAGCATCAAGATAAGGTGTCTTCCGTTGTTCCTCTTTTGAGATCTCCGAACGTTTCAACTGAACAGGAACGGAAGCCATGGTTCGGGCACCTCCTTGCGGAATGGACGCCATGGAATGAGTTTCGGTTTCCTTGGCTTGCTTAACAATTTCATCTGAGCTTCGTGAGGAGACCTCCCTTTTTTCTTTGAATTGCAGCTCTTGCAAGCACAAACGAGATTTTCCCAACTCGATTGTCCTCCCATGCTTTTTGGAAGCACATGGTCCACGGTCATGCTTTTCACATCTTTGGAACCACAATACTGACAAGTGTAGTTGTTACGCAGTAAAATATTTTTTCGTGTCAACGGAACTTCCAAGAAAGGACGACTGACAAAATAACGTAATCGAATGATGGAAGGCAATGGGATTTGTTTGGATGGGGAATGAACCATCTTCCCATCCGAGGTTTGCACAATTTCCGCTTTCCCCGAAATAAGGAGTTTTAGGGCGCGACGCAAATTGGTCACGTGAAGCGCCTCATAAGTAAAGTTCAAGAGTAGCACGTCTGACATCGCAAACTAACCTTTTCTCCTTGCTTAACATTCAAAAAGTCTTGGGCACTCCCTTTGAAGAGAGCGATCTCCAAAGTTCCAAACGAATCCAACACCACGATCGGTTCGCCATTCCCTTGGGTATAACTTTCAGCAAGTCCTTTTACGGCGCGATTTTTTACCCGGAGCTCAACGGTCTCCTTTCCATTCAAGCCAAGTTGGTTTTGTGAAAAATTGGTAATCAGATTCCCAAACTGATCGATGTAGACAATTTCACCATGCCACTCCCCCTTTTCATCTTGATAAGGTTTTGTGAATGGGAGCGGTGAGAGATCCCCCGGATTGATTGTCGGGCCCAATTCCTCTGGTTTGACCCCTCTCGAAAGATAAGCGGCCACTGGCGCAAAAATATCCCGTCCATGAAATGTGTGACTTGTTGGGTGCAAAAAGTACTTCGAATTTGAAACTTCAACCACTTGTGTAGGCTCTTCTTCGTCAAAAATCATCCCAAGAAGACCGTTGTCTGGTGCAAGAAAACGGTACTTCGGGGTCTCGGCATAGATGATCCTGCGGGCCGAACCAACCCCAGGATCCACCACCGCAACAAAAAGCGTTCGCTCGGGAAAATAGCGGAAGCTCGCGCTTAGGATGAACGCTCCAACCTGGATATTTTGGGGGGGGATAGCATGAGTTAAGTCACTCACATGGAGCGCAGGAGCAATTTTTTCTATCACGCCCTTCATGATCCCCACAAACGGGTCACGGATTCCAAAATCGGTCATCAAGACGACCAGATTCACCAATGGTTTAGTTGTTCGACCCCCGCTCCTTAATGAGATTAAGGAAATGCTGATGAATACGACTGTCTTTTGCAATCTCCGGATGAAACGTGCTCCCCATGAGATTTTTTTCTTGGACAAGAACGGCTTTCCCTTGATACAAAGCCATCGTTTCCACTTCCGGACCCACGGCCTCAACGATGGGAGCGCGAATAAAAACCGAAGGGAATGCCTCGCACTTCAACGCTGGAATGGATATTTCTTCTTCGAAGGACTCCCTTTGACGGCCAAACGCATTTCGCCTTACCGTAATGTCCATCAATCCTAAAATCGGCTGTTCAATCGGATTATCTAAGAGTTTTTTTGCCATGAGGATTATTCCCATGCAAGTTCCCCAGACCGGCATCCCCTCTTTCGCTCGTTTCCGAATGGCCTGATCCAAACCTGTTTCTTTCAAGAGAAGCCCGACGGTCGTTGATTCTCCCCCTGGAAGAATAAGACCATCGACAATTTCAAGCTCATACGGACGCTTCACAGCGATGGTTTGAACGCCCAGAGTTTTTAAGATCTCCAAATGTTCCTCCACATCTCCCTGGAAAGCTAAGACACCCACTTTCATGTCGGAGCTCCTTTTTACCATCCGCGAGTTGCGAGCAATTCTTTTTCGGGGAGTTTTCGGACGTCGAGACTCGGCATCGGCTCTCCCAAGCCTTTTGAAATCTCTGCCAATCGCTTTGGATCATCGTAGTGGGCTACGGCTTCCACAATCGCTTTAGCGCGATTTTTTGGATCACTCGATTTGAAAATTCCTGATCCGACAAAAACGCCATCACAACCCAACTGCATCATCAGGGCTGCATCGGCTGGTGTGGCAACACCCCCTGCAGCAAAGTTCACCACCGGTAATCGCCCCGTTTTCGCTACTTCTAGCACGAGTTCATAAGGAGCACCCAAGTTCTTTGCCTCGGTCATGAGTTCTTCTTTCGGAAGAACTGAAAGCTTCCGGATTCCATCGATGACAGTCCGCATGTGGCGGACCGCTTCCACAATATTTCCGGTTCCCGCTTCTCCCTTGGTTCGAATCATGGCGGCCCCTTCCCCAATGCGCCGCAAGGCTTCACCGAGATCGCGACAACCACAAACAAAGGGAACTTTAAACGATTGCTTGTTCACATGGAAGTGCTCATCGGCAGGGGTTAAAACTTCACTCTCGTCAATAAAGTCGACTCCAAGAGATTCCAAGATCTGAGCTTCGACAAAATGCCCAATTCTGCATTTTGCCATGACCGGGATGGATACCGCATCGATGATCTTCTGTATGATAGCCGGATCGGCCATCCGCGCTACGCCCCCTTCTGCACGAATGTCAGATGGAACGCGCTCTAAGGCCATCACGGCCACAGCGCCCGCTTCTTCCGAGATCTTGGCTTGTTCTGCGTTGATGACATCCATGATGACGCCACCCTTAAGCATCTGCGCCAAGCCTCTTTTTACGGTGATTGTGCCTTCTTTGGCCATGAACGGCTTAGACCTCCCGAAATTGCTTCTACTCTCATTCTACTCTGATTTGACCAATTTCGCAACACTCTTCGTCAAATTATCGAGGCACCCCTCCACAGAAATGAACGGGGATGGGCCTCTCCAACGAAAAAGCTTGTGGCGAGCAAATGCTCATCACCACAAGCTTTAACATCCGAACCTAATGAATCCCTTATTTGATTTCGACTTTGGCGCCGGCGTCTTCAAACTTCTTCTTAATGGTCGCGGCTTCTTCCTTAGCAATCCCTTCCTTAACCGCTTTTGGAGCACCATCCACCAAGTCTTTGGCTTCCTTTAACCCCAACGGGGTGACTTCGCGAACGACTTTGATGACATTGATCTTGTTCGGTCCGGCCTCTTTCAAGATCACGGAAACCGTGGCGGCTTCCTCGGCTGCGGGATGACCTCCGCCAGCCGCGGGTGCGGCGGCCGCAGCAACGGCTACTGGCGCAGCCGCGCTCACGCCAAATTTCTCTTCAAGCGCCTTCACCAATTCTGCAAGTTCCAGCACACTGAGAGAAGCGATTGCATCCAAGATTTCTTCTTTGCTTAATGTCTTTGTTGCCATGATGTTGTTCCTCCTTAAGGATAATTCAATCAATCTTACTTACGTTTACTTCACACCTTCATCGGGTTGAGTAGGCTCCACACTTGCCGCGCCGCTCTCTTGGGCTAGTTCAGGTTCCACGGTTGGCACAGGGCTGTCTTTTGCTGGAGCAGGTTCTGCACTCGACACAGCTTCCTCTTTCACTGGGGCAGGCTTCACAGGGGGAGCACTGCTTTCCTTTTGTTTTCGAATCTGGGCAAGGACGGTAACCAATCCACGCAGTGTTCCGCTTAGAACCGTTACCAATCCGGTGATTGGAGCATTCATGGTTCCAAGCAATTGGGACAGGAGAATCGGTTTAGGGGGGAGTGAAGCGAGAAAACGAACCTGGTCCGGTCCAATAATGGCTTCACCATACCAAGCTCCTTTAATGATCGGCAAGCCTGGATCGTTCTTGTCCTTTTTTGTATCCTTCGTGAATTCGAAGAGTGCTTTGGCTGTCAATGCAGGATCATCATAGCCAAATGCCACCGCAGACGCGTGTTTAAAGTAGGTCGAAAGCTTTTCAATTTTAAGGGATTCGAGTGCTTTTTCTGCCAAACTGTTTTTCATCACCTTGAGTTCCCCTTTGCTCTCAAGAAGCTTGCGACGAAGCTTTTGCACTTCGGTCACGGGGAGACCCTTTTGTCCCTGATAATCCGTGAAGATGGCAATTTTGGCCCGTTGAAATCTTTCTTTGATTTCCTTGACCGCTTCCAATTTTTCGGGTCGAACTTCTTTGGCCTTCGTTGGGCTCATCATCTACCTCCTTTCCATAAAATTTCCTTAAATAATAAAGCCTCCGCAGACAAAAGCGAAGGCTGAAAATAGGCAAGCGCTTCAACAATCAGTTTTGGTTTTTCACTGAGTGTGCCTCGGTAGGTGGAACCAGAGTTCCATTATCCATGCTTCATCAGCATTGGGCCCACGGTCTGCGGCAAGAATACGAAGATTAGCCGTTTTGAAAGGTTTTCCCTTCTTTGATTAAGTATTCTTGAGCAATGACCACGGTGAACCGAATCACTTTAGCTCCAAGGCTACTTCGTGACCAAACAGGTCAACTTCAAATAGACTCTGCAGTTCATACCGCTTTTCTAGAACGTATGAGCCTTCCTTTTGCTGACCTAAAACAGATCTTTTCCCACCCACAAACCATCACTTACCTCCAAAAAAGGAGAGGGGAAAGTTACTGGGTGGATTTTACCCAAGATAAAGGGAGACAAGGACAAACCCTTGACTTTGATCCGGATATTGTTCATTTGAATACCTTTAGTAGCCCGCTTCGCCATCAGCTCGGCTGGGATTGGGCGGAGAGAAGAGTCACGATTAATAAGTGCTTTGGGAGCAGCAATTCTGAGTTAGATATTGGTGGAGAAGTCGATTCGGAATTATTAAAAGAACTCAAGGAAAGAGGTTCTGGCATTATCGAACATGCTGATGAACTCAAGGTTGAAAATCTGGGAGAGTTTGATTCACTCATTGATCAAGGTTTTTATAAAACAAGTTCCCCCATTACCGAAGTGGAACTCCCTCATACTCCTTATCTTAGGAAACGATACTGTTTTGTACAATCAACAACTTACAATAAAATCTATCCCGGTCATCCGAGCCTAAGCCAAACTCTTGAAATCGAAAAGGTAGTCCATCCCAAGAATGACCAACGTGTGGATTTGGAATTATTGATTCAGTGGCAAAGCATCGAAATGACCATCATTCAATCGATTGGACTTAAATCAGCTGGAGTCCGTTGGTTCATGACACATAACGAGATTAGATTAGACCACGAAGAGGATGAAGAATCTTGGGGGGACACCCTAGCCACGCCACGGGACTCTCAACTTGTCTTAGTTTAAATTCGAAGCCTACACCATCGTAAGGCTGACTTGGCCTACGGATTGAATGTTGACTTTGGGTGCAATCTCATTGTAAGAAAGGACGATGAGATTTGGGAAGGCGCGCTCCGTGAGCTTTCGAACATAGAGTCTCACCTGGGGATTACACAAAACAATCGGCTGCAATCCGCGATCGGTTAGCTTTTTCAACTGTTCTCCAATCGCACTTAGAATTTCCTGACCCACTTGAGGGTCAAGGGCTAAGAAAGAGCCATAATCCGTTCTTTGGATCGATTGGGTGATCATTTGTTCGATCTGAGGATCCAACGTGAAGACATTAATGTTCCCCTCATTGTTGACGTACTCCCGACAAATGACCCGCGAAAGGGCTTGTCGGCAATATTCGGTGAGGAGGTCCGGGTCCTTGGTCACGTGAACATAGTCGCCAATGGTTTCAAGAATGGTCACCAAGTCACGGATGCTCACCCGTTCCTTCACGAGATTTTGCAAGATTTTCTGAACTTCGACAAGGGAAATCAATTCTGGAATCACATCTTTGACCACGGCAGGATGGGTCTTTTTCACCGTATCAATCAAGGCCTGGGTTTCTTGGCGACCCAAGAGGTCGGCCCCGTGGGTGCGGACCACTTCCGTGATGTGGGTAGCCACCACACTCACCGTATCAAAAATCATGCACCCCAATCGCTCTGCCTCTCCTCGCTGTTCTGGCGGAATCCAAACTCCGGGCATCCCATAGGTTGGATCAATCGTCCGAGTTCCTCGAAGGTTTTTTAGTTGATTGTCCGGACCGATGGCTAAAAAGTGATTCATCATTACCTCGCCATGTCCAACCTCCACATCCTTAATCTTGACCGAATAAGCGTTTGGCTTTAGCTGAAGATTATCTCTAAACCGCACACCCGGGACGATGATTCCCATTTCCATCGCAATGTGTTTTCGAATCGAGCTCACACGTTCAAGAAGTTTCGCTCCCTGATTCGGATCGACCAAGGGGAGCAAGGAACGCCCAACCTCCACGCTGAGTGGATCCACTTGCATGAGTGAAACCACACTCTCGGGTCGCTTGGTGGCATCTTCCGCCGCTTTCTTCTCTTGTTGGCGAACCACCACTTTTTCGTCTTCGGTTTGGCGTGATAAGAGGCGCCCGACCACGAGAAGAATCGTACCCATCACCGCGAACGAAAACCACGGAAGTGGAAAAATGTCGGTAAAACCCAGAAAGGCCAAAAATACTGAGCCCCAACCCGCCACCTTTAAAGCCACCGGTTGTTGGGTCACTTGTCGAATCACATCAGCACCCAAGTTGGCTTCCGAAGCCGCGCGAGTCACCACCATGCCCATGCTTGTCGACATCAAGAATGCGGGAATCGTGGTCACCAATCCGTTTCCGACCACAAGCAAAATGTAAAGAGAAAGAGCCTCATGAGCTGACATGTGATGTTGAACCATTCCCACAATCAATCCACCGATGATCCCAACGATCATCACCACAATGGCCATCATGGCGTCCCCTTTAACAAACTTCCCTGCGCCATCCATGGCCCCATAAAAGTCAGCTTCGCGTTCTATGTCTCGGCGCCGTTGCTTGGCCGCTTCAGGGTCGATTAACCCAGAATGAAGGTCAGCATCAATCGCCATTTGCTTGCCAGGCATGGCGTCCAAGGTAAATCGGGCAGCCACTTGTGCGATACGTTCAGCACCTTGGGTAATCACGATAAATTGTGCGGCGATTAGCATGATAAACACGATAAGCCCAGTAACAATATCCCCCTTAACCATCACGTCGGCAATACGAGGAATCACCTGTCCCACGCTTCCGTCTTGCCCAGCAACAGGCAAGCCCATCGGAGGGACCTTGGTCGTGAGATGTCCATAAACAAGAATCAATCGCGCAGCCGAGATATCCAAGGCTAACCGGAAAAGGGTAGCTGTCAATAACACGGATGGGAAAACGGCAAACTCGAGGGGATCTTTAATGTAAATACTGATGACCAACACCGCGATTCCTATCAAGATATTAATGGTCAAAAGCATATCCAACAGGAGTGGCGGCAAGGGGATAATCAACATGAAAACAATGGCCACCAAGAGCAAGGCAGCTAAGACGTTCGAATTACGGAGCAGACGTCCTAAGGGGGTATTTTGATCCACGTTATCGACCCTTCATCGTTTTTGACTTCTCTCGAGGGAGCGGTTCCCGTATTCGCAAAATCGACCGTTTCCTGGCCAGTTCTCTTCTTCGCTTCAGCCGATAAACAAAGGCCAAAACTTCAGCCACAGCTTTATAGAGATTCCCTGGAATAAGTTGCCCAATCTGGCAGCTTTCAAAAAGCGCTCGTGCAAGCCCCACGTTTTCAATAATGGGAACCTGATTTTCTTCCGCCAATTCCTTGATGTGTTGAGCCACAAGGCGTTCCCCTTTGGCCACCACAACGGGGGCTTCCGCTTTCCCTTGTTCATATTTAAGAGCGATAGCCAAATGCGTGGGGTTGGTCACGACAGCGCTGGCATTTGGAACGTCGCGCATCATGCTTTGCTCTAAGAGTTGGCGTTGCATCTGGCGCATTCTCGCCTTGATGTGCGGATCGCCTTCCGTATCCTTAAACTCATCTTTCAATTCCTGAATAGACATCCTCATCTGGCGCATGAAAAGTTTCCTCTGAATCAAGAAATCGACCACGGCCATGATGAGATAAGCCGCCGAGATGTACCAGATGATCCGAAACATCAGGTCCTTGGCAAAAGCAAGGACTTGATGCAAATCCCAAACCACGGTATTCACGAGAGAATCAAGGGAGTTTCGCATGATCTTGTATGAAACCCAACCAATAATGGTGATCTTGAAAAGTTGTTTAAAAAGTTCGACCAAAGATTTGCGAGAAAACATCCGCTTAAAGCCCTCAATGGGGCTAATCTTCTCGAGCGTTGGATTTAACGGTTCAGTAGAAAAAACAATTCCTGTTTGAAGAATGTTCAAGATTAGCGCTGTTAGTGCAGCCACTCCCAAAACAGGAAGCAACAACTTGGCGAGCAGTTCCAACGCATGCACCCAGAGAATCCAAACGTCTTGACTTTGAAAGGAAAGATGGGCGATGCTGCGATACAGGTCTTGCGTAAAAGAAGAGAGGCCCCGGATCCCCCAGGCACTGCTCCATGCCAACGTTAAAGCCATGGCCGCAAATTGGAGGGCGGAGATGATCTCCATGCTTTTAAAAACTTGTCCCTTTTTTCTTGCTTCTTGTAGCTTATGTTCTGTTGGTTCTTCTGTCTTCTCACCATCATCGCCAGCCATGTTTAACCACCTCCGTTTGGCTGTAGCTTGTTAACTCTTCAATCCAAAATCTGAATTCAGGATGAATTCATCCAGCGGTCACACGGATGTGAAAAACCGCTGGATTCCTATGACTATTTCTAATGCGCCCCCTTTTTTAACGCCAAGATCAAATTGATATAGTCCTGGTTCCAATGGTAGTAAAGATTTGGAAGCGCTTTATAGAGCATCGGGGAAAGGCTCAAGATAAGAACCCCTAAACCGATTAAGATGTTAACCGGAAAAGAAATCATGAAAACATTGAATTGTTGCGCCGCTCGATTGAGGAGACCCAAACCAAGCTGGGTAATAAAGATGGCCACCAAAACCGGCGCACTGAGTTCCATCGCCATCACAAAAATGCCGTTCGACATGTCGACAAGCTTCATGATCGCCGCAGGTGGAAGAGAAAAAGTGTCAGCCGGGATGAGCTCATAGCTTCTGGCCACAGCTCGAAAGAAAAAATAGTCGCCATGAATGAAAATCCAAACGAGAAGTGCCAGCCGAAATTCAAATTGCCGCATCAGGTTAACCGTTCCACCACTGCTTGGATCAAAACTTGCCGCCACGGACAGTCCAAGTTGAATGTCGACCAGTTCACCCGCAAACTGAGCCCCGGCGGCCACAATGTAAGCAGCAAATCCAAGCACCAAGCCAATCAGCACTTGACCTGCAATGGTAAAAGCAAAGGTGAGTGGCGTGTCTGGCATGTGGGCTGGAATCGGCAAGACATGAAACAGAACAAGAGAAATGGCTAAACTGTAACCGACTTGAGCCGCCATCGGCACCCCTCTCGGGCGACCAAACAACGGGGCTTGGACAAACACGCCTACGAGACGTGCAAAGACAAGTAAGAAGAAAAGAAAGCTCTGAATCCCCAGGTCGATGGCGTCCATTTCATGGACCTCCCCCACGAGTCAAGCGCGGAATGTCCATAAAAAGTTGGACAGCAAAGCGTCCAATGGCGCCACCAATCCAAGGTCCAGCCAAAAGGACTGAAACAAAGGTGGCAATAATCTTCGGAACAAAGCTTAACGTTTGTTCTTGAATTTGAGTTGTGGCTTGAATCACACTAATCACTAAGCCCACCACCAAAGCCGAAATGAGCATCGGAGCCGAACAAAAGAGAATGAGGTAAAGTGCCTTACTCACGATTCCCAAAATGTAAGTTTCTGTCATGCTAAACTCCTAGCGGAAACTTAGGATCAGTCCCTTGATGATCAGTTCCCAGCCGTCCACCATCACAAACAAAAGCAGCTTAAAGGGGAGCGAAATGGTCATGGGAGAGAGCATGAACATCCCCATGCTCATCAGCACACTGGCCACCACCATGTCGATGATTAAGAATGGAATGTAGATCAAAAAGCCAATTTCAAAGCCCACCTTGATCTCACTCACCATGAATGCTGGCGTTAAGACATACAAAGGAACATCTTCTCTCGTTTTTGGCCGTGGCAATTTGGCCAAATCAAAAAAAAGAGCCAAGTCTTCTCTTTGAACCTGACGTAACATAAACTCACGCACCGGTGATGAAGCGCGCCCAAAGGCATCCACCTGAGAGATTTCTCCCTTCATTAAGGGGCGGATGGCTTGCGTATTTATTTCCTTTCCTACTGGGGCCATGATATAGAACGTGATAAACAAAGCCAAGCCCATGAGCACTTGCGTTGGAGGGACTTGTTGAGTTCCAAGCGCTGAGCGAATAAACGACAAGACAATGGTCACACGTATGAAACTGGTCATCATCATGAGCAAGTAGGGGGCCAAGGAAAGAACCGAGAGCAACATCAACATCTGCATCGGGATGACAAAGAACTTTGGCTTTACCGCTTGTCCCTCGATCTTGATGTTAGGCATCACAATGGTCGGGGTTGTGGCCGCGTGAACATAATGCGGGGAAGAAAAAGCCAACCCTAAAACAAAAACAACAAAAAGAAAAGCCATCAACCGTCTTTGATTTAGAAAGGACATCTTCTTAACCATCCGGGGGCTCCTTCTTGTCTTTTTTCCAACGACGACTGAAGGCGCTCAAATAAGAATTAAATGGGGTGAAGTTTGGTTGAGCTTGCTCCATCCACGCGATATCCTTGGCTAGAGCTTCTAGATCCAAGGGGGTCAAGAAGGTGACCTGTTGCTCGGTTACCCCAATGAGATAAGCCTTGCCCCCTATTTCCACAACCAAGAGATAGCGCTGTGCTGCCAGTGTGTATCGATCCAAAACTCGAATCAAGCGCTTTCCCACACCGAGTCGACCTTGAAACCCGCGCCCGTACAAAAACTTCACCGTGAAGTAAGCTCCGACACAAACAAGAAAGAGAACTCCCACCGCATAGGCAAAGCCGGGAACTCCAGACATGGGGTTTGAATCGAAGGGGAGGGCCGGAGGGCTTGGACTCAAGAGAAAGGCGGGGGGGCTTGGACTCATCGATTCACGACCTCCGTAATCCTAACCCCAAAATTCTCATCAATGGCCACCACTTCTCCCCTGGCAATGATCTTTCCGTTCACCAAAATATCGACAGGCTCACCCGTCAATTTTTCCAACTCGACCACTGAACCGACGCCGAGCTTCAGAATTTCCTTCACGACCATTTTGGTTCTGCCAAGCTCTGCCGTGACCGTGAGTGGAACATCTCGAAGCAAATCAATACTTGTTGGAGCATTGCTTATGGGTGGTGGCCCTTCCAGTGGGCCAAATTGCAATGGGCGCACCGTTGGTTCAAGTTCTTCGCGATCATCAGTCGTCAAAGCTCTCATCCCCTTCTTCTATAATGTCCGTGATTCGAACGGCAATCTTTTTATCGGAAGCGCCTGGCTTGCCAAGGAACTTGGTTCTTTCTGCTACCTTGATCTGGAGCGGTTCCCCGCGTTTTGTCCCCAAGACAAGCGTATCCCCTTCTTCTAAACTCAGCAAATCTTGGAAAAGCACTTCACAGTTTCCGAGTTCAACGGAAACGTTTAACTTCGTGGTTTCAATTTTCTTTCCCATCATGGGCGAACCTGGAGCAACCGGCTCCTGAGTTTTTCGCAAAAAGGTTTGTGTGGTCAGTTGTTCCAGATTTCTTGGAATCACTTCGCGAACGTACTTAAAGGGGAGGACCAAAACCACACGACCAGAAGCAATTCCGACCCGAAGGGTAAATTCAGCGGAAACCACCAATTCCCCATACGAATAAATCACGAGATTGCCTGGAGAAAATTCAAGGGATTCAAACTTCAAGTTAGACGAAGGAGCAAATTCTTTCCAGATTTCGTCATAAGTTGAAAGAAATTTGGAAAGAATCTGGTTTTGGAACAAAACCTTTTCAATCTCCGTGAGTTCCCGCGCTTCTTCGAGAATTTCTCCCTTGCCCCCCAGAACATAATCCAAAATCGCCAACGCTATTGAAACGTCGATGGCGAACAAGCCCTTGCTCTTGTCATCAATGTTGAAAATGGCCACAAGGGTTGGCGTAGGGAGCCGGTCCAGCAACTCCTTGAAAGACTCTTGTTTCGCTTCTTTCAGATCCACCTGAGCACGAAGCTGAAGTACGGGTGTTAGATGAGCGGCGAGAAATTCAGCAAACTGCTTGTGCAGGTGATTGAGCAATCGCCATTGTTCAGGGGTAAATTTCTCCGATTGCCAGTCTACTTTCGAAACCTGAGACGGCAATGTTTTTTTAACCGTATTGATACGGACCTCAACTGGGGGAACAGGCTCTTTAGGCCTGGGCTGGAAGGGCTTCCCCTTCACCGAGACTCCCTGCCGTCGAGGAAGGATATTCTTTGATTCACGACGTCCCTCGCTCCTTACGTCTTGACCCATGGTTGCCGTGGGCCTCCCCTCATTATAACATATCCAAAACAGCGTGTCCATCTAAACAGGTGTTGGCATTTCATTCCTGGCGTATGCAAAACGAGGGAACTCCCCTCCTCTCTTCCAGGGGACCATCCCTCTTGCTAATTCGAAAAACCTCTCTTTTGAGCAGTACGATGTATAATGTTACTTCACTAGACTTGTCGCGGTTTCTGTCATCTTGGTCATGGCTTTAAATGCGCTCATCTGCGCATCATAAACCATCTTGGCCACGATCATGGATTGATACATGGAAGGGAGATCAACATTTGACATTTCCAAGTGCTGAGATTCAACCTGGGCGGCCATGAAGTCTTCTCCAGCAACACCACACTGGGGTTTTCCTGACGCCTCAGTGGCTTGGTAGGTGGTTGGCCCATCCTGAGCCAAAGCCCCTGGATCTGTAAAGCTGGCCAGGCCTACTTGATAGATCGGGACCGTTTTCGTAACCTCTTGATGGGTAAGGGGATCGTTGATGTGCACCTCACCCAAAAGCCTTCCTCCCTCACCAAATCGAAATCCGGAATAGGTGCCGCCATAAAGCTTGGTTTCTGGATCATAAGGGAGTTGGATGGTTTCTAACTTGTCTGATTTCTTGTTTCCATTTTCGTCTAAAAGATATCCTTGAACGTTCAGGTGCGAAAAGGGATCAACCAGCTTGCCCTCTTTGAAATCAAAATGCCCTCCCCGGGTGTAGCGAGTTCGCTGCCCATCTGAAAGTACGAAGAAAGTGGTGCATGCAACACCCGATGGTCCTTCTTTAATGGCTAAGTCAAGGGCATTGCCCGTTTTTCGAACATTGCCTTGAGTGAACGTGGTCGTGTTCCCTTCGCGGAATGCTCCCAATCCAACCCCATTATCCATCATTTCCTGAAAATTCAAATCGCCTGCCTTGAAGCCTGGGGTTGTGGCGTTTTGCACGTTGGAAGTCATGAGATTGATGACTGACATCTCATTGGACATCGAGTTAAAACCTTTGTAAATATCAAACATAGCTGATCCCCTTTCCATGAATTTTTTCGACTTCTAATCCTTTAACATCAAGCCCCTGTTTCACGAGAGCTTGGTTTAATTCATCAAGATGAGTGGACAAAATCTCACGAACAGCGTGACTCGTCGCTTTGAACTTTGCTGTAACTTGATTTTCCTTAACCAAAATTTGGAGTCTCACTTCACCCAGAGCTTCCGGATTCAAGATGATGTTCACCTCGGAACTTTTCCCAACCCTTCTTAACGAAATCTGTCTCACCACTTGCTCTATGATTTCGCTTTCCTTGATCCGCTGGGTTTGTTGGATTTCTTGAAGCGATGTTTTCAGATCACCAAAAGGCCGATCGAATCTTCGAGCAGAGGCTTGCTGCTGCCCCAGAAGTGAATCGCGTGAAATCCCGTCGAGGAATAAAGTCAACTGGCGGCGAGTATCCATGCGAGCAATTCGACCAATTTGTGCTTCTGACAATTCGTGGATTTTTAGTTTTCGATCCTCCATCATCTTGTAAAACTCTCGAAGACTTACTTGGCCTTTTTCAACGTGATAGTGCGCTTTGTCAGCAGTGCTCCAGGTGGATGGATCGCGATAAACCAAATCATAAAGAAACCGATGAAGCGGGGTTAATTCTTGTTGCAAATCCTGTGTCTTCTTAGCTAGGATCGCTTGAGTGTTGTCATCTTTTTCTTTTGAGGCCCCTTTTTCGTTGTCAGGTGATTTGTTTTCTGATCGTTTAGATTTTTCGTCAAGGAGAATCTTTGAAAATGAATCTTGTTCCTTTTTCTTTTCTTTTCCTGAAAGGTTCATCGGCTGACTTAAGCCTTGGGTTACCTTTTCCTTCGATTCGACCCGCAAAGTACTCATTTTGAATTAACCACCTGCTTTCAAACAAATTTCAAGCTTCAATGACTCACCGGAGATGGTGCGGGACTTCCTTGAGTTCGCATCGATCCATAAGTGCTTAAGATGTTTTTTACGTAATTTTGTGTCTCTGCATAGGGAGGAATTCCACCATAGCGCCGAACGGCATTTGATCCTGCATTATAGGCGGCTAGCGCAAGAGAGGTGTTTCCTCCAAACTGATCGAGGAGGCCTCGAAGGTACCTTGCACCTCCGAAGATGTTTTGCCTCGGGTCATAGGCATTGGTGACCCCAAGCGAGCTTGCGGTTTCAGGCATGAGCTGCAGGAGCCCCATGGCCCCCACTGGACTTCGCGCATTCGGATTTCCGCCAGACTCTTGTCGCATGACCGCTTCGATGAGCAACGGATCAACCCCGTATTGGGACCCTGCTTCTTGGACGATGTCATAAAAAGGCAAGGAGCTGTTGTTTCCCGCACTCCCGGGTAAGGAAGGAGCGGATGGGGCCGGAGGGAGTGGGGGGGCTTGGGGAATCGTTGGCTGGTCGTAAATCGAATAGACTGCCGGGAAAGAAATCGCTTCGGACCCTTCGAATTGTTGGTCAATGGCCTGCATTCTGGCCTGAACCTCGGCCATGTGTGCATCGATGCGTCCGGTAAGCTCTACTCCTGTGTTCAATTCCATGGTTCCTCCCTTATCTTTACTATAGTCTTTCGAGATTTCGAAGTCGTTGCCAAAATGTAAAAAAACCGTTAACATTATGACTTTCATGTCAAAAATTAGCTTGCCTGAGAGGCTAGCGGAAAGTTAACAGGCTAGCAATATCCAGCCCCTTGTGGCGCCTGAGGGGCTATGATAAAATCAGTCTAAACAGATAAAATCAAGGAGAATAAGTCATGGGTGGCCCCGTACGCACAGTCCTTTTCGTTAGTACCCGAGACAGCTTTCTTGGCCAGGGAATGAAAGCAAGGTTTAATAAGCTGGCGAGAAATGAGAGGCTTGCCGATCAGCTTATCGCTAGATCTGCAGGACTTCAAGAACAAAACGTCGTGACTGAGCCAATGATCATACAGAATACGTATGTGCTAACGATGCGGCCTTGGCAAAAAGCTGAAATCCTTGAAAGAACTCGCCATGCCAGCGGGAGTACTTTTACCGTGAGAGAATTCCTCGAGCAACCGGAAGACGAAGAAATCATACCCTTTCAGGAATTACCACGACTTACCCAGATGGTTTACAACAAACTTAAAGCCGAAATTACGAGCCTTGTTTCATCGTAAAGCTAAAGAAGTCCAGCGGTTTTTTCAAAAGAACTTGTCCCCCACCCGGTCGAACTTGGTGGTGGCAATTTCATCCAAAAGCTTTCGTTCTTCTTCATTGACTTCGTTCTGGTAAACCTCGAGGTGTTTCTCCTTCAGCTTCTCATAAGTCTTTTTTTCTTTTGTGGCTTCCAAAAGCTTTTGTCGCTGAATTTCCACGTCCCCTTCCGCCTGCTGAACTCGAATCTGCTGAGCAGAAATCTCTCTCGCTAACTTTTTTTGCTGTTCATGGTACATCTTCAGTTCTTCCACATTAAGACGTCCTCGCTCACTTTTTTTGGAGAGTTCGTCTCGGCGCGTTTCTTGGAGATGCTTCAAAGTGTAAAGCTTTCTTTGCTCTTTGGCTAGAACTTCTTTAAGCCGAGCAAGCTCGCGCTGTTCTTCTTCCTCCCGTTTTTGTTTGTACTCAAGAACGGTTTGTAGCCGGAACTTAAATGTGCGGGCAGGCATGATCGGCTATCCTTTACTGGGAGGCCAAAGCCAGCAACTCTGAATACGTGTCCTCGAAGCGTGAAGCTGGCTCATTCCCTCGCTGTTTAAAGAACTCGTAAACGGAGTTGATCATCCGTTTGGCGTGATCGATTTTGGGATCACTTCCATCTTGATAGGCACCAATATTAATGAGATCTTCATTCTTTTGGTAGATGCCGAGAACTTCTCGAATCTTCCCCGTAGCGTCCTGATGCTCGGAAGTGGTAATTTCTGGAAAAAGTCGCGATATGCTTTGAAGCACATCCACCGCGGGATACCGGTTTTGATGGGCAATGGCTCTTGATAACACAATGTGCCCATCCAAGATGCTTCGGGAGGTATCGGCAATCGGTTCATTCATGTCATCCCCTTCAACCAAGACCGTGTAAATACCGGTGACGGAACCAAGATGACTGGTGCCTGAGCGTTCCATCAGCTTTGGAAGAAGCGCAAAAACGCTGGGCGTGTACCCTTTGGTGGCTGGAGGTTCTCCCACAGCCAACCCGACCTCTCGTTGAGCCATGGCATAGCGAGTCACGGAGTCCATCATGAAGAGCACGTCTTTGCCTTGATCGCGAAAGTACTCTGCTATGGCGGTTCCGACATAGGCCCCCTTCAATCGCACAAGTGCCGGCTGGTCACTGGTTGCACACACAATAACCGAGCGCTTGATTCCTCTTTCGCCTAAGTCGCGTTCAATGAAATCACGAAGTTCTCGCCCCCGTTCGCCGATGAGGGCAATCACGTTCACATCCGCATCTGAATGTCGCGCAATCATGCCAAGCAAGGTCGATTTTCCCACGCCTGAGCCCGCGAAAATTCCGATTCGTTGACCTCTTCCAAAGGTCAGCATCGAATCGATCACGCGAACCCCGGTGTAAAGCGGTTCGGTAATTCTTGGCCGGGTAATCGGATTTGGAGGCTCGTTATAAATGGGATACTCACCTTGGTAATCCAGCGGACCTTTCCCATCAATTGGATTCCCAAGTCCATTAATCACGCGCCCAAGAAGGTGGGGACCCACTTTCACGGAAAGGGGGTGGCCGGTGGTGCGAATCTCGCTTCCAGGACCTATTCCACGATTTTCTCCGAGGGGCATGAGAAGAACCTTGTTGTTTCGAAATCCAACCACTTCAGCCCACACGGGCTCTGGATTGTCTTTCGAGTAAATGTAGCAAAGCTCTCCGACTTTTCCCCCTGGGCCTTCCGATTCAATCACCAATCCGATCACCTGAGTGACTTTCCCGTAAACCTTGACGGAGTCAATCTCGGGAAGCAAGTTTTCATATCGAGAAAGATCAATTTTCAACATTGGGTTCCTCTTCTATCGGCCCGTCCGGGGACTGCGAGAAAGCCAGGTTAATGGCTTCAAGCTGCGTGGTGATGTTCGCGTCAACAGTTCCCAAATCGGTTTCCACCATGCAACTTCCTCGTTCCACCCGCTGATCAGGCTGGATTTCGAGCGAACGAACCCCTGGAACAAGCTGCTCAAAAGTCCCTTTCTTGTGTCGAACAAACTCGTAATCTTCTGGATTCACGTGGATGATCACTCGCTCACGCTCTTTTACCTTTTCCAAGTGTGACCGCACCATGTTAAGCACCACGTCATGATTGACTGAAACTTCGTGTGCAATCACTTTTTCCGCGATCTTAACGGCGAGGCGTGCCAGTCCAGGCTCCATCTTTCTTGCAAGATCTTCATGAAGGTGTCGAACTTGCTCCAGCATCTCGCGCGCAGAAAACATCACTTCTTTTAGCTCTTCCAGAGCGGCTTGGTGAGCCTTCTCTTTCCCTTCTGCAAAGCCTTCGCGTTCCGCGTTGGCATGAGCAGTCTCGCAATACAGCTTGGATTGCTCAATCAACTTCTTTGCCTTGCCTTGTGCATCCGCCAAGATTTGCGCCGACTCATCCTTGGCACCCGCCACGGTTCTTTGGGCTTCTTCTCTAATCTTTTTTAATTCTTCTTCCGCGTTTTGCTTCGCATAAACATCCAGAACGTCCGGGATTTGTGAAGGTTCTCCGCTTTTAAGAAGCGGCGATTCTGGTTGTGCCTTCTCATCATACGAAATTGGAATCGGTTCGTACAATGCGCTTCCTTTCTTGATGATCGTTTGGGTTAAGCTGACTTCCCCTTTTCCGGCCAAACCTTCTTTTCGAAGTTCGGAAAGAAGCCTTGCCCCTTTGATAATGAGAGGATTGCTCTCCTCTTTTTTCGGAGAAGCGCTTGGTTCAGCGGGAGGAGCGTTTTTTTTCGCGTCCCCCTTTTTAATCAGGCTCATCCTAATTTTCCCCTTGTTGATTCAGTTTAATCTTGCCAATGATAACCAAACCCCTCAAGTTGTTTCGTACTTGTTGTTGGGCCCCACGAATCTCTTCCCAATCAGTCACCTTCAAGGATTCCACATCGTTTTGAATGGCTTCTGCTCGTTCCGGTGTCACCGCGTCGTAAACACACCTTGCCACATCAGGGCTCGCTCCCTTCAGTGCCAAGACCAAGTCGCGTATGTCCGTGGCTTTCAATAGCTGCTGCATGGCGACCCGATCCAAGGAAGAAAGATCCTCAAACTCGTGAAGATGATTCTTGAGATCCTTAGCAAGTTTTGGGTTTTTGCGGGCTAACCCAGATAAAATCTTTTCTTCGGTAGCCCGATCGGACCGGTTGAGAATTTCCATTAAGGCATCGCGTCCTTTGGGGTCTTCGAACCCGCGATCCATCAATCGATAATACTGCTCTTCCAAAACCATCTCAAGCTCTCTTAAGATTTCTGGCCTAACTTTTCCGACTTCGGTGATCCGGCGCGCGACTTCTCCTTGCAAAGGAGGTTTGATTTCCTCGAGAACTTTTGTGGCTTGTGCCGCGGTTAGGTTGGAGAGAATCAATGCCACCGTTTGCGGATGCTCCTTTTCGATGAGAGCCAAGAGCTGCTTCGGATCAGCACGCAAGAGAAACGCAAAAGGTCTGCGCCCCGCGTGACGAACCTCGGTTTTCCCCGACTGGCTGTCCCGAATCCCCCCACCATCGGCACTGCCGGATTGCTGCGGAGCAACCATGTTGAGGGCAGGGTTCTCCAAAAATTCTTCGATGACCGATTTCTTGACTTGTTCCGGAACGTTCGGCACCTTCGACATTTCAAGGGTAAGCGCTTGAACCTCTTCGGGTGGAAATGAACGAATCACCTGAGAAGAAAGTTCTGGCGGCAGGCTCATGATAAAAATGGCTGCCTTTTGACGAGGTGACAGATTGTAGCCTGAAGTACTATTCATGTTCCACTCCCCTCACGCCTGTTCTCGCGAACCCCAACAGCAAAGCGGGCTTCTCCTACTATTGTACCAAATCAGGCTCACAGTGGCAAGCCCGCGAACACAAAGACTCTTTTATCTCAACGCCTGACTCCGGGTTTCTCGAGATCCTTCGCTTCGCTCAGGATAATCGAGATCCACTGCGTGGATCTCGATTACTTTTCTGCAAGCCAGGTTGTTTTCAGAAGCTCAGCCACTTTGGTTGGCTTTTCCTTCACTAACTGCTCTAGCTTCTGCGTTTGTGCCACCGGTTGCGACGTTTCTGGAACCGTGACTTTTCCTGTTTTTTCGTTTAAAAGATCGCTGATGTCCGAAACCGTTGTGGCAGGGCTTGCGGAAAGAACCAGCTGTGTTTTCTCCATTTGTGCTTTTTGTTCTCGGAATAGATACAGCCCAACGCCAACGACTCCCGCAATTAAGGCTCCGAGAACAACCCGCATGAGCAAGCCGCCTGAGAAAGGTGAAGAATCACGTCCTAGCCAACCGGGGTTGTTCATCGCGGTAGCCATGTTTTGAATTTCATGAGAATGAAAGGGGAGCATCCCGAAGAAAACCCTGTCGCCTCGCTCCGGATCAAAGCCAATGGCTCCTTCTACTGCAGCTCTGTACTGGTTCTTAACTTCATCACTTAATTGTTCATCCGTGAAAACGGAAGCAGTCAGCCGTTTCACTTGGCCGGGAGTAAATTCGGTCTGAGTCTCCGTGGAATTGGGAATGTTTTTTTCAATGGTCGATGTCCGAACATAATTTCCCCCTTTGACTCCTCCGCCTGACTCTTCATTTGAGTACGCTAGCGGTTTTACTCCGGGAGAGCTTTGTTGTTGCGTGCCGTTCTTTGTATAGGTTTCCGAATCTACCTTTCGTTCGAGGGGCAAAATGCCTCTGACATTAAGCTGGCTCCCATGAATTTGTTCGACCCGCTTAACCTTGTTCCAGTCGAGTTCAGCATTGACGACCAAAGCGTATTTGCCAGAACCAATCGGTCCATCCAAGACTTGTCGAATTTGTGACTCAAGTTGTTGCTGAAGCGCCTTTTTCTGTTCAATCATGCCATTCGGTGCCATCTCATCTTCTGATTTTTTTAGCATTTCACTCAAAAGTCGCCCATTGGTGTCGGTCAGTTCCACATTCTCTGGTTGGAGTTTCGGAACCGAGGCAGCCACCATGTTTACAATCGCTCTTGCCTTGTCTAATGGGAGCTTATCGTAGCCAGCTCTCAGCTTCAAGACAACCGCTGCTTTTGAATGTTCTTTATCATCCCCAAAAAAGATGGCATTTTCTGGAGGGATGACCAGCTTCACATTGGCATCTGCCACCTCGTCGAATTGGCGCAACACCGTGGTAATATCTCGCTCTAAACTTCGCCGTTGTTCTTCAGTAAATTGCTCCGGAGTTTGAGTGGTAGACCCTGTTGTAGATTCAGTGAATGGATGGTGCGGAATTCCTTCTCGGGTCAATTCGGTTAACGCTTGCACCTTTTTGCTTGGAGAAACAGTCACGTGATTATCCAGCGTCTTGTCATACGGGATGTTCAGCTTAGCCAGTGTCGAGGTCACATCGGAGATGTCATCCGAAGAAAGAGCATTTTCATACAGTGGAACATAGGCGGTGGTTTTATGAATCGTGAACAGAAGTCCGACTGCAAGAACAGCCCCAACGGCCACCATGGACCACATCGTGCGCTGCTTTTGGGTCTGCGTGTTCCACCATTGCAGCATTCGAGCCCAAATAGGCTGTCTTGACTGGGGGGGGCGCATTCCTGTCATCCCTGTCCGAACCGTTCCCGTCACTGGTGCTGTTCCCGTAGCCATGCTATCTGTCCTCCTCGATCTTGGTTAAGACTGCGATTAGAATTGCATTTGGAATAAGGTTGTCGCATTGGATGTAATCTTAGAAGCAACCGCGGTGGCAAGCTTGAGCAAAACTTCGGTTTGATTTTCTGCCAACGTGGCTTGGTGCAAATAGTTGACGTCTCCAGACAAGACCCTTTGATAACCCTGCGCCATGTTAATAACGCTGTCGTTCACACCGACCAAGGCTTGTTGCAGATAGTTTTCAAAAGGAAGCTGATGCGGGCCCGGTTGATTTTTTTGGCCATCCGCGAAGAACGACTCCACTTGAGCGTTTTTGGACGGATCGGTGAGGGGAACGATGGGTTGTAATGGCATGAAACTCATTTTATCCTCCTAAGAGCTCAACGTGTAAAATCAAGTGCTTTCATTAACATTGTTTTGGTTGATTCAACAACCATTGCATTGGCTTCATAGCCACGGCTTGCTTGAATCATGTTCGTCATTTCCGTGATTAAATCGACATTGGGCATGCTCACGTAGCCATGCTCATCGGCGTCTGGGTTGTTCGGGTCATAAACCTTTTTAAGCGGAGCTGAATCACGCACCACGCCCGCCATGGTCACCCCTCCGCCAAGTGCTTGATCAGGATCGTCATGGTCAAATCCAAAGGAAGCTGGGGTAAAAAATTGATCGAAGTTCATCTTTTCTCGGAAGATAGCCACTTGCCGGCGGTAGGGCCCCCCGGCCACCGTATGCGTTGTGTTGACATTGGCAATGTTGGTGGCAATGAGATCCATCTGATCTCGTTGGGCGGTCATCCCACTTGCAGCGATATTAAATGTATCAAAAATTCCCACGGCTATTCCTCCTATTTGGTTAACGTTTCAA
The DNA here is from genome assembly GCA_013286945.1 of Candidatus Melainabacteria bacterium. GTDB lineage: Bacteria > Vulcanimicrobiota > JABDET01 > JABDET01 > JABDET01 > JABDET01. The sequence goes on along the minus strand of JABDET010000002.1, from coordinate 6,523 downwards.
TGACATATTTGGAAAAACTATTGCGACCTGCATTTTCAGCAACAGCGTACATCACCTGAATCCTTGAGAGATCGGCCATTTCATGGTTGAGATCGACGTGATTGACTGGGTCCCGCACGACACTCGCCGGAGATTGGGCTTCCTCTCCGGCGATCTCCGGGTCAAAGTCAAGCTTGACATCCAGATCCCCTTCCCCTCCCCACATCTTGTCATACATCTTCTTCAGGTGATCCTGGAAATTTACATGTTCTGGATGGTAGTTGGCGTTGTTGACATTGGCGATGTTTTGAGCGGTGGCTTTCTGCTGGAGGGCAATGGCATCCAGCGCAGTCCTCATGTATTCAGCGTAGCCGCCAAAAAATTTGTCTCGGTAACTCACCTTAGCGCTCCTTTCCAATTCAGCATTCTCTTGTTTTAATTTTAGTACTATGCTATTAACGATTGATTATCAACTTGTTACAAACATGTAAACATTCTGAATTTCAGATGAAAATCTTTACGATCTTGAGATCTTGACAAAAGGGAAGGATGTCGTGAAACAGTTAGAAAATAGACTTTGGAAGCAATTTCAAAGAAGGGGTTATGTTCATTATGAGATCATCCCAGGAGCCAGCCAACGTGGCAGAAGCCACCCCAAAAGACAGGCAAGGACATTCCTTGTTAAACCTGGCCCGCGAACACGCCCTAAACCTGAAAGCCAAGAACAACTTGTCGGTTGAAGAGGTCGTGGCTGACTTTCTTGGCATAGCCTTCGGGAACAAAAATCCAGAAGCGTTGAAAAAGATGCAGGCCGCGATCATTGAAAAGATTAAGTCGGATCCAAGGCACTTGGAAACCCTTGATCGCTATTACCAAAACCTCCGAAAGTATCTTGACTACTGGCAAAAATACCTGCGAATCCTCGAGAGTTTCGAGAATAATCCGTAAGACGAGCAATCCCTAACGGGTAAGCCCCCGTTTCGCTTCTAATACTTGTCGAATCACCAGTTCAGGGTTCTTCCAAAGTGTTTGGCGAGCAATCCGTCCCGAACTCACTTCTTCAAGAAAAAAGCAAATTGTCTCAAGGACCGGAGCCTTGATCCCCTTTTCTCTTGCACTTTCAACAAGTGCGCCATAAAGATAAGGCCATTCGGTTTCTTTCTTCCCCTGCACGAAGTCAAGGTGAAGCGAAGCCAATTTGTTTCCACGCCCCTTGGCCATCTTACGCTTGAAAGCAGCACGCAACAAAGCTTCCGGAAGCGTGCGAATCGCCCAAGCATAAAACGGAACAGGCTGACATGGAAGTGATACGGGAGAAAGTCCGTTGGCTTTCATGATAGAAACGGCCTCAAGAAAGGCTTCCCGTTCAAGTCTGAATGTGGCAGGATTGCCAAAGACTTCTTCAGCCGACATGTCAAACAACGCGCAGGTGGCGTTAGCGAGAATGTTGAGCAACAGTTTTGACCATTTCATTGACTTCCAATCGCGGCGAACCTGAATTCGAAAGCGAGCCTTCTTAAAAAGATCGACTTCCCAACCAGGCGGCGAACCTGGGAGAATGGAAGCGAGCGCCAATCCTCCTCTGTTTTCTGCTTCAACCCGTCCAGGTTGCTTGATCGTGACTGCGGTGGTTAAGCTTCCAGCCGTTAACCAGTCTGGTGAAAGAAAAGAAAGAATTGTTTCCTCGTTGCCAAGCCCATTTTGAACCGAAAGGTAATGTTCCACGTGTTGAAAGTAACTGGACATGCTTTCGAAGAGCCCCCGAGTTGAAAACCCCTTTACCGTGATGATCGCCAGCGAAAATTCCCCTTCCTTGTTGAAGAGATCCGAAAGCTCCAAATAAGCTCTCACAGAAGCCACCGAAGAAACTCCTTCATCCACGATGGTGAGACCTCGCCGATTTACCGCACCACAATAGTCAAGGTTGCGGTTAAGGACGACAACGTCATGCTTGGCCAAGGAAAGCTTTCCCGCCAGATATGACCCGACCGCCCCCCCTCCAGCAACAAGTATCTTCATCCGATGGGAGTTTGGGTAACCTTTTGCAGATGACGGGGATGATCGGGATTCCTTCCGCGAAGGAGTGCAAGATGATGGGCGATCAATTGAAAGAGAAGGGTAAAGGGGATTGCGGCCATGTTGGAGTCTTTGATCTCTTTAAATCTTTCCAGTCCTATCGGAAGTGATCGAACCCCAATTTTCTTAAGGAGCTTCTCCACTTGAAACGAAGATTTCAAATCGTCAGGCTGACGAAGAAGCAATGCGGGTGTTTCTCTCTCGGCTAAAGCCACTGGGCCATGAAAGAATTCTTTCCACTCAAACGGTTCAGCCATCAGATAAGCACATTCGTTAAGCTTTAAACTTCCTTCAAGAGCTATGGGTCTTAACGCTTCTGGGGCTAGCACAAACCCTCGCGTCGCCGTACCCAATCTGGAAGCCACGAGCTTCATTTCGTGCGTGCCTTCCAAAATCTTCTGGCACAAGCTTGGTGTCTGTGAAAGCCCACGAAGCATCGATTTTGCCCCCCAATGCGCCACCAGCAATTGAAGACTGAACAAGGTGGCTGTAAACGTCTTGGTGGCAGGAACACTTTTTTCTGGGCCTGCTTGCAACGGAAGCACGTCGTGGCAATTTTTGGCAAGATCAGAATTCGCGTTGTTTGTTATGGCGAGGGTCTGCAAGCCTGCTTTTCTTAATGCTTGTATCGCGAGAATGACTTCATGCACTTTCCCTGATTGCGAGATGGCAATGGCAAGACCAGCCTTCTCTCGAAGCTTTTTTCGCGGATTTAAGAAAAAGGTGGGTGTGGCCACCACCGAAGGAAGTCCCAAAAAATGGTACAGCAAATATTGAGCATATAATGCAGCGTTATAGGAGCTCCCGAAAGCAGTGAAGTAAATCATGGAACTCTTGGAAACCTTTTTTGCCAGTCGAACAAAGTCATTCCGTCCAATCCAAAGTCTCTCAAGATTTTCTGGCTGCTCAAGGATTTCGCGGAACATTTGGGTCTTCGTTGCTGAACTCAAGTTAGAAGCCTCTCGAAACCCCATGTGGAATTGCCATTCGCGAACAGAGAAGAAGAAAGAAAGCAGAAAAAAAGAGAGGGTCTAACAACCCCTCCCTCCTCAATTTATCAGTCCCTATTATCGAACCGCTTCTTTCAAAGCTTTGCCAGGTCGAAATGCTGGAACCTTGCGAGCTCGGATGGTGATCCGGGCGCCGGTTCGTGGATTTCGTCCGTTCCGTGCTGCACGGTGGCGTACTTCGAAACTGCCAAAAGGAATCAGCTGAACCTTTTGACCACGCTTTAGCGTCTCTTTGACGGTATCGAAGAGAGAATTCAATGTTTTCTCGGTCTCTTTCTTCGTCAACTTCGTCTTCTTAGCGATCTGCTCGATGAGAGCCGCCTTGGTGAGTACTTTAGCCTTTTTTTCTGCCATTCTTCCCACTCCTTTCTTTTATAATTTTAAATTACGATTCCTTGTCTTTCTTGTGCCCAGACTTGAACTCCTCCTCTTCCTTTCAAAAAAAAATTGGTCTTTTCCCATGGAATCTAAAAAAGATGGGAAGGGGGTGTCAAATTCAAAAAAGGTTGGGGGGATCTTCGCTCATCAAGAAATCGTTCAATTTCTTTTGATATTTACGCTTGAGTTCCAAATAAGTTGATTCAGTAACTTCTCCTCGGATAAATCGTTCTTCGATTTTTTCAAGTAGCTCCAGCAATCGCCCCTTTTCAGCCGATTCATTTTGGACTGGAAGAAGCGATTCATCCAGTGGAGCAAGTGCGAGTTGTTTGGTCGGAGTACTCTCGGTTTCTCGGTTGCTATCAGGACTTTCCAATTGGAGCGCCAATTCGTTTCGCTTGGTTTCGGCTTCCAGCTCAGAAATTGCCCCGGTAATGAGTTGAAGCTTCACTCGCTCCAGTTCTTTGGCAACCTCCGTTTTCCGCGATGCGGAAGGACTCTTTGATGCCGCACCTCCTGAAGGAACCGTTGGCTTGGCTTCTGACGATGCGGCAGGTTTTTCAAAAGCGGATTCGAGAGAAATGGATTTCGGTTTGATGGTTTCTTCCAGCAAGGCTGAATGAAACATGGCTTTTTTTTCTGCAAAGGCTTCTTCTTGTCTCTTTTTCTCTATGATTTCCGTTTCTTTGGTACGCGTTTCTTGAACCACCAACTCTTTGGCCGATTTGGCTTGAAGCTGCCATCGTTTGTATTCGATTTGCAAATCTTCGATGGTGCTGTATGAAACTCTAAACGTGTCGTCCGCCTGGTCAAAGCCTGCTAAGACCACATCATCATTGGGCCTGAAGAAGAGGGTGTATTGTGCCTTGATTTCATCGAGAATCTGCATGTCCATTGAGAATCGAAGTCGATCGTCAAAGGTCTTAAAGTAATACGCCTTTCGACTTCGATCGAAAAGGACCACACATTCTTTTCCGACGTGATGCAAATGAGGATCAACGGCAGCAGGGGTAATGAAAAATTTTCTTCCATCGGGATAAACACCCACCAATTGAGTCTCATTTTCGGAATCAACTCGAAGAAACAAAAGCCCTTCCTGACTTAAGCAAAGTTCGCTCATCTGCGCATCAGGAAGTGTAGCATTATAAAGACTCTTTCCATTGGTTAGGTCATAAAGAAAAACTTGGGTTTGAAATCCTCTTCCGGGGAAAACTTTGGACCTTTTTTCTGCAGCAGCCAGGTAGTTTAAACCGCTCGTGGCTGCCCAGAAAAAATTCCCCTTCCCATGTTCTGTGGTAAATTGCCAAACTTGTTCTTCGCTGTCGTCAAAAAGATTGTACCGGACAATTTCAAAACGAAGCTGTCGGGAATCTCCCCCCGGCTTGAGTCTTCCAAGGAGAGAATTGTCCTTTTTTTCCGTGAGCTTCTCTGCAATGAATCCGCTCCCTTGTTCCAGAAACACGATCTTTCGAAGAACGGTCCCATCCGCTCCTAAAACAGCTTGACGATAGCGTTCAATCGGAGCGGGATCATTTTCCCCCTTTTCTCCGTAAGTAAACAACCCTTCAAGCGTGGAAACGAGGATCGTTCCATTGTTGGCAACACCCACGAGGGTTGTATCGGGATCAGGGAGTTTCTTTTGCCAAACGCGATTTTTTTCTCGGTAAAGGAACAGCTCTTCCTCGTCTCGTCCTGCAAAAAACTTGAAATTTGGACTGCAAAGAATGGTTACTTTACCCTTCATGCCCTGGCGTCCCCTTTTCTCACTCTTAGCCTTTTCGCGCTGCCTCTTTAAGTTCCCTGGTAGTGTAAAAACGGCTCCAGTACTTGCTATTTTCAATAGATTGTGTTACAATAAAGGAGGGAAAGGATTGTGAGCATTTGATAAAAGTGAAAGTGGATCATGTTTTGGTGGTCTTCTTTTTTATTTGCTTTTTCCTCTCCACACCGGGAGTTGGGCAAAGTCAGTCAGTGACCTACCAAAAAGTCAAAGTAGGCCACGTTCGTGCGTACGTCGTCACCGCTGACCTTAATTCAGACCGCGTGGCACTTGATTTGTACGTGGCTTCCCATCATCCCAGCAATCGCTCTTTCCCTCATGAAACCTTTCACTTCATGGTTGGGAAGACTCAGCCCACGGCGGCGATCAATGGAACGTACTATGATACCCGGACGTTTATTCCGGTAGGAACATTGGCCGCAGATGGCCAGATGTTTCAAATGGGATCCCACGGGACTGCCGTTTGTTTTGATAAGAGTAACCAGGTTGGTTTTTATAAGATCCGCGATCTGAAGAACTTCCCGTGGAAGAGCTACAAAGTGGTTCTTTCCACCGGCCCAACGTTGGTGCAAAACGGGCATACGCACGTTTACCCTTCACTTGAAAGATTTCATGATCCCGCCTTATTCCGGCCTGCCAGCCGAAGCGCTCTGGGTATCACGCGAAACCGCAAGCTGTTGCTCGTGTCGGTCCGAACTCCCATCAGACTTCGCGATATGGCTTGGATTATGAAGAGCCTTGGAGCCGAGCATGCAATCGCCTTGGATGGAGGCTCGTCCACCGCACTGTACTACCGTGGAAAAATTGTGGTGAGGCCAGCACGAATGATGACGAACATCTTCCTCATCTATGAACAGAAGGAAGCCAGGGTTTCAAAAGAGTAACCTTTAGGGTCTATGACCCTCCTTATGATTTGCTTCGTTCTCTTTTTGGGCATCCTTTTACTGTTTGCTCTTGACCGGCTCTCGTTAAAGTTTCGGGGAGATGCCGATCTCCAAGTCGATTCAGATCATGCCAACACGTTTGTTAAGCTCGAGAAGGGAGCGGAACTTTCCCTTCGTTTTAATCTCCCCCTGCTGAATCGAAACCTCAAGGAACAAGCCCTCCTCATCTTCGCGTACGCCGAGCTGGTTCCTCAGAGTCAGGAAGCAAAGCTCAGAAATTCCTTTCTTCGAATAACGCTAGCAAGCTCTCCGCGAGCTGACGGTTATTTTGAGGCAACGCTCGTGAAGCCTGGCAAAACCCTTGACGTTCAATTTGACCTCCTATTCCAGGGAGAAGAAACGTTGTCCATCGTCAA
>JABDET010000001.1 GCA_013286945.1 Candidatus Melainabacteria bacterium | reverse complement strand
AAACATAGAATGAAGCGTCCAAGGAATGGTAAAAATTGTTTTTCAGTTTTGTAAAGCATGCGGGCTTCTGCGGCAAACTGCAAGGCGAGGAGGGCGCTCAAGGAACTGGCTTGAACCCACCAAACAAGCCAGAGCAGGAAGTAAATCCAACCATTAATGTAATCAGCAGATGCGTTTAATTCCTGTGTGGCCATCTAATTCCGTTCTTGGACAAGGTGTTCAATCTAAATGCAAGCAAAACCTGCCGGCCATAGGGTGCTTTACCCATTTTCTCAAGCTGAAATCTCGGAAATGGGGTAAATAAAACATTGGAGAGTTGTATCCTTTGGAGCGGAATATGCTGAGAACTGAACCCCTGAGAAGGGACGGGTTTACCCTGATCGAGCTCATGATTGTCATCGCCATTATCGCGATCCTTGCCGCTATCTTGATCCCTAATTTCATCCGTTCTCGGGCACAGAGTCAATTGTCAGCTTGCGAATTAAACGAAAAGAATTTGGCTGCTGGCTTGGAGATGTATTCTTCTTCGAATTTAGGAGCCTATCCAAACGCAAACGGATCCGCGTTGCCAGATCCCACGGCGACCACCTGGGGTGACTATGTCCGCGCAAATCCGACCTGCCCGACAAACTTCGCCCCTTATGTTTATGCTGAAGGCTCTTCCAATACAATGTTTACTCTAAGCCAAGGCCCGGTAAATCAGCAAGCCCATGTTTTGCTTGGCATTCCTGCGAACTTTCCTCAATACCTTTCCACTGGAGGTCTTACTCCTTAGGCATAGCCTCTTGCAGAACTGCGTGACTTAACAGCCTCTTTCCAATAACAGAAACTCAAAAAGCAACTCCTAAGAACTCGTTTTTTTCCGTTGGTTTACAAATTCGGCAAAGATTTCTCATAGCGCAGGCCACTTCGCCCCTTGCCGTCTAAGAGGTAACCGTTTGGGTATAACAGAATAGGAGAAGCATTACTTTTAGGAGGAAGGGGGTGAAAACATGAAAAGATTCTTCAAGAAGACCAGTGGTTTCACGTTGATCGAGCTCATGATTGTGATCGCTATTATCGCGATCCTTGCAGCCATTCTTATTCCAAACTTCATCAGAGCTCGTGCACAAAGCCAGCTATCAGCTTGTGAATCCAATGAGAAGAATATGGCCACCTCATTGGAAATGTATTCCACCGATAACCAGGGGAATTATCCTGGCCCTGCTGGTGCGACAACCGCTATGAACGCAGCTTGGCTGACCGCTAACCTCGGAATCCAGTACATGCGAGCTCCGGCGGTATGTCCAGCAAACCAAGCTTTCTATTCGTATAACGCGGCGGCTTTACCGATCAACAATTATACGATCCTTCAGGGAGCAGCAGGTGCTACAGCTGCTCACGGGGTGATTATTGGTGCTAACACTACCTACCCGCAATATTATGCGAGAGGTGGATTGTTGCCGTAGTACGAGGGATTGAATTCTCGCACTAAAGAACTTCAAATGACTAGGATTTTGCAAAACAGAGTCCTAGTCATTTTCCTTTGAGGTCACGATGAGTCTGCTCTATTGGGCTACAACCGTCATCTTGGTCGAGCTGGTCTTTTGTGCAAAACTTAGCCACAGCTTTTGGACGATCAAGTTTTTCTTCCTTTTGGGTCTAAGCGTTCTTGGGGGACTTTCGTTTACGCTTGGAATCCTCAAAAGACGAAAAATAGAGTTCGCCCCCGGAAAGATTCCGTTCCTCTCCTTTTTCCTTATCTTGTGTATTTTAGTATCAGCCTGGCAATCCAACGTTCCACTCTTGTCGCAAACCAAAACGTTCGAGTATCTCCTCTGGTTTGCGTTCTTGCTGTTGGTTTGGCTCTCCAAAGCTTCCCTAAGAGAGATCTCCCTATCTCTTACGCTCTTGGAGGCTTCAGGCGTTCCCTTAGCGTTCTACGGAATTATCCAGCATTTCAAATTGGACCCCTTCCAATGGTATCCTGGAGGGACTCGAATCTTTTCAACTTTAGAAAATGCTGATGCTTTCGCCACGTTCATAGCCATCCTCGTCGCGCTATCCTGCGCACGGTTTATCTTCCAGCCGAAAGCCAGTCGATTGTCCTTGATTCTGTTCGAATTGGTTAGCTTATATTGGAGTTACACGCGTTCCCCCATTCTTGCGCTCTGTATCGCCAGCATCGCGGCGTTCGTCTTGATGACCTCGAGCAAACCCTACCGCCGTTTTATTCCCCGATACGGAATCTTGCTTTTTTCCATGGTGATCACATTTCTTGTTCTCTATGCATTCTCGTTTGCAACACAGGATGGCCGACGGATGAATCCAGCCGGATGGAATAAAGATCGAGATGTGATTGGAAGAAAGTATCTCTTTAAGAAAGGCTTCGAACTCTTTTCGTTACGACCCTGGACCGGAGTTGGGCCTGGCAATTTTTCTTTCAGTTACCTCCTCTTACGATATGATGATCCCCCTTTCTACAGAACTCGCATGGCCATAGCCGAGAGTACGCACAACAGTTTTCTTGACCTCTTTGTGGAAACAGGAGTCTTCGGCGGGATAGCATTTTTGCTTCTCTGGTTATTGCCCCTCCGAGAACTGTTTCATGAGATCATTAAGGGTGATACTTTCGAAGAGGAAAATCTTTCTTTTGTCTTGTTTTTTCCGATCCTCGTGGCTTTCATATCGCTCCAATTCATTTACCCTGATATCGCCACCGAAAGCCTTTGCGCCTATCTCTTGGGGGCAACGGTCTTTCTCTTCCCGAAGAAACGTGTCGAACTAAACATATCCCCATTTTGGGCCGTTTTTTTCTTGGTGGCTGCCAGTTTTCTCGCGTTCGCAGGGATCACCTACGGAGTTCGAATGGTGGTTGGAGACTGGTTCGCGGAAAAAGGAAGCCAAGAAATGCACAGCGAACACTGGGCTCCGGCCGCCGCGGACTACGAACGCGCAAGCCAATGGTTTCCTTTCGACCCCTTGTACTACCAACAACTTGGAAAACTCTATGAAATTTTGCGAAATCCCCGCAAGGCTTTGCTGAACTATAATCAGGTCGTATCCATCAATGACAAGAATCCCTATCTCTGGGCCGATATCGGGAGAATGGCGGGGACTTTTCATTGGAGAGAACGGGCGCTTACAGCCTACGCAAGGGCTACTCAATTGGATCCTTATGACCCAATCCTCCATCACGACGCTTGCATCTCTGCCCTAAGCTTCGGCGCATCTCCTCTGGCTTTATTGTACGCAAGAGAAGCGTATCAGCTCAATCCGAATACCGCATCCAACAGCTATGATCTTGTGCTTTCGCTTTATGAGACTGGAAAAAAGCAGGAAGCTTCTCTCTTTCTTAACCGGGAGCTTAAGCGATTTCCAAGTGATGCGGGCCTTCAAAATCTTCGCGCGATGCTAAACAAAAAATGAAAATCCTCCTGATTCACCAGTTCTTCATCCGCCATGACGAGCCCGGAGGGAGCCGCCACATCGAGCTCCTCCGTTTCTTTAGAGAACACGGACATGAAGTGCGCGTCATCGCTGGATCAGTCAACTACATGACCAATCGCTCGAAGCTTCCTTTTTGGCGCCCACTCGACACCGAGACCGATGGAGGAATCACCACGCGCTGGGTTTATGCACTTCCAACTTTGCAGTTCGGCCTCCTTGGCCGCCTCCTCAATTACCTTTCCTTTTTTATTCTGGCCCTTCCCTTTGTGCTCGCAGAAAAACCTGACGTCATTCTAGCCACTTCGCCTCCGCCGACGGTGGGGATACTTGGTTGGCTTCTCAGTGTTTTCAGAAAAGTCCCTTGGATTCTCGAATTGCGCGATCTTTGGCCCAATGTAGGGGCAGACAGTGGTCTTATTGCTCGGGGATTTCTTCACTCGCTTCTTGAGCGAATCTCTTTTTCACTTTATCAAAAGGGGTCCTATGTCGTCACACTCACGTGGGGACTTGAAGAGACGCTGAAGAAGCTTGGCGTCTCCGCAAAGAAGATCACCACCATCCCCAATGGAGTTGATGAAATGTTTTTCTCCCCTCCAAATCACATCTTCCCTGAATTGGCTGAAAATAAATTCATCGTGATGTACGTGGGAGCACTTGGTGAAGCGAACAAGCTATCAACATTGATTGATCTCGCGGAAGCGTGTCGGAACGATGCTCGTATTTTCTTTGTTATTGCTGGCGACGGTCGTGAGAAAAAGAAATTGGAGACTCACGTACTGAAAAAAAGCTTGAACAATGTTCTATTTTTGGGCTCTGTTCCTCGGGAACAAATCCCCTCGTTACTTCATTATGCCGATGTTTGCCTTGCTACCTGGTCGAAAGGCCCTGCCTTTCGACACGTGATTTCGAATAAGCTTTTTGACTACATGGCTTCCGGAGTTCCCGTACTCTTGGTAGCCGAAGAAGGAGATGCATGGAAGATTTTGGAAAAAGCAAAGGGAGGCGTTCGGACCGATTCTGAGGATATCGCAGCAGCGCAAAAATGGCTTTCCTACTTCCTTGAGAACCCTTCGGAATCGAAAGCGATGGGAAAGCGGGGTAAAGACTATGTTACGTTACACTTTCGGAGAAAGAACTTAGCACTAAAGTATGTTGAGATTTTCGAGAAACTGCGCTAGAAAAAATGAGGAGCTCAATCATGGAAATGGCTAAGAAAGCACAAGAAAAAATCCCTCTTATCGATCTTCGAACTCAATACCACTTCTTGAAAGAAAGAATCGTGCAAGGACTTCTGGAGGTCATGGAGACCAGTAGCTTTGTTCGAGGTCCCAAAGTTCAAGCGTTCGAAGAGGCTTTTGCTCAATATCATGATGTTTCATCTTGTGTGGCCGTCAACAGTGGAACCGATGCGCTCGTTCTCACCTTTCGGGCGCTCAATGTGAAGCCAGGAGATGAAATTATCACGGTACCTTTCACCTTTATCGCGACGGCAGAAGCGATCCGAAACGCTGGCGCTACCGTGAAATTTGTCGATATCGATCCCGATCGATTTACCCTGGATCCAGCTCACCTTGAAAAAGCCATCACCAAAAAAACAGTGGGTATTGTGCCTGTTCACCTTTACGGCACACCGGCGGATATGGATCCGATTCTTGAGATTGCCGAGCGACACCACCTTTGGGTGGTCGAAGATGCTTGTCAGGCCCATGGTGCAATCTATAAAGGGAAGAAAGTTGGTACGCTCGGGGCAGCAGCGGCATTTAGCTTTTATCCTTCGAAAAACTTGGGGGCTTATGGTGACGGCGGGGCGGTCATTACTCATGACTCGAAACTGGCTGAAAAAGTGAGAATGCTGAGTGACCATGGGCAAGCCAGCAAGTATCATTCTGAATTGTTAGGCTACAACAGTCGCTTGGATGCATTTCAAGCCACCATTCTTTCCACCAAGCTTCCTTACTTGGATGAATGGAACGAGAAACGAAGAGCGGTGGCAACACGCTATCGAACCGTGCTTGGTGGGATTAAAGAATTGACGTTGCCAAAATCATTTGCCGAGTGTAAAGAAGTCTACCATCTGTTTGTTATTCGCGCATTAGCTCGGGACCGATTGGCTACACATCTGGAAAGCCATGGTGTTTCCACGGGGATTCATTACATCGTCCCAATTCATAAGCAAACGCCATTCCACAATGGGAAACCGGCTTCGTATCCCGTGTGCGAAAAACTTTCTCGTGAAGTCCTGAGCATCCCGATGTATCCTGATCTTTCAGAAGCGCAAGTGAAGTATGTCGGAGAGAAAATCAAGGAATTTTATTCGTAGTCCAAATGATCATTGCGTTCGTGTACGGGGTCTTTTGGGGAAGCTTCTTAAACGTTTGCATCTTTCGTTTGCCTCGAGGAAGTTCCATTGTTTTTCCTTCCTCCGCTTGTCCGGTTTGCAAAGAACCGATCCGTTGGTGGCAAAACATCCCGATTCTGAGCTACCTTTTTCTCTCGGGGAAATGCGCGTCATGCTGGAGCAAGATCTCGATTCGCTACCCTCTCGTCGAATTGGCCACAGGATTCATGGTGGTTTTGCTTTGGCACTTCGACGGTCCACTTTTTGCCCCCCAGCTCGCCTTCCCTGAAACCCTCACCAAAGCAGTTATCCCGTTCGCTTGCCATCTAATCCTGGTTTCGTTGCTTCTTGTGATCACGATGATTGATTGGGATTATGAAATCATTCCTGATGAAACCATTTATCTTGGAACAGGGGTTGGTCTTCTCTGTGCCGCGCTTTCTCATCACCTCTTAGCTGCTTGCGTTGCAGCCATTCTTGGGGCTTCCTTTTTTTATGCCATCACGGTTGTTGGTGAATTTGTCTTCTTAAAAGAAGCGATGGGACTTGGTGATGTAAAGTTTGCCTTAATGCTTGGAGCCTTCTTAGGAATCAATGGATTGGCCATCACAATTTTTCTCTGCTTTCCCATTGGAGTTTTTCTTGCTCTCTTTTTGATTGTTCTTGGTCTCAAAGGGCGAAAAGACTACATCCCCTTTGGACCAGCCATGGCCATTGCAGCTTTTATTGCTTTCTTGTGGGGAAACTCACTTCTTGAATGGTACATTAATTTGCGCTTTCGTGTTTGAATTCAGGATGAATTCATCCAGCAGTCGCAGGATGCGATAAACTGCTGGATTCCTTATAAAAGGCCCAGCACTGACATCGCACTCCACAGGAGGTGAATAGTCGCTGGGTAGCCTAGAAACGAGTTGGAAGCGAATTGATGTCGTAAACTTTCCCTTCCAAGGGATTAATCACTTTAAGCCCAAGCTCTCGGGCAAAAACATGAGCCAAAGCGAAAGCATACGATTCTGCTTCAGGGGGGTTCTCGTTCGACACGGTGATGTAAATGCTTCCAAACGCATCGCCTTCATCCGTATCGATCTCAATGGCCACGCCTTGGCTCCCGTTGGTGTAATAGTACCGATCAAGTTCTCGAGGTTCAATTCCGTCGAGCTGAAGAAGGACTTGCTTAAAGAGAACTCTTTGGATTCGCTGCAACGGCTCATCATCGATTCCGTCATGGTTTAGGATAAGCTCCAACACTTACTGCACCACGAGGTTAACCAACTTCTCTGGAACCACAATAATCTTTTTCAATTCCTTATCGCCGATCAGGTTTTTCACCTTAGGCGAATCCAAGGCTTTCAGCTTAATTTCTTCTTCTTTGGCTCCCTTGGCAACGGTAAGGTGATCACGAACTTTCCCATTGACCTGAATCACGATTTCGATTTCACTTTCTTCCAAGGCTTTCGGATCGTAGCTTGGCCATTCCGATTGAAAGACACTTGACTTGTTTCCAAGCTTCTCCCACATCTCTTCAGCGATGTGGGGGGTAAATGGCGAAATGAGTTGAGCATAGATGGCCATCACACTTCTTGCAAACTTCCCTTTCGATTTTTCTTCCTCCAAAACGTTCAAGAGTTCCATAAGCGCCGCTATCGCGGTATGGAAAGAAAAACGCTCCATGTCTTCAGTAACTCGCTTGATGGTCTGATGAAGTTTTCGCCAAACTTTTTCGGGACGTTCTTCTCCTTCATTTTGCTCGAGGGCGCTTTCGAAAAATCGCCACACACGATTCAAGAACCGCTCCGCTCCGCCAATCCCGTCTTCACTCCACAAGATTTCCTTTTCCGCAGGAGCCGCAAAGAAAACAGCGATCCGGGTAACATCGGCTCCCACTTGAGCAATCAAGTCCGAAGGGCTAACGGTGTTCCCCTTGGACTTGCTCATCTTCTCCCCTTGGCTGTCTGAAACCATTCCGTGATTAAAAAGACGCACAACAGGTTCATCAATTCGAACATACCCCAAGTCATGCAACACTTTGGTGAAAAAGCGGAAATACAAGAGATGGAGTGTGGCATGCTCTATTCCCCCGGTGTATTGATCCACGGGCATCCACGCATTGGCTTTCTTCGGGTCGAAAGGAAGTTTCTCGTTTTTCGGGTCCAGATACCGCAAGAAATACCACGATGAATCAACAAAGGTGTCCATTGTGTCGGGATCACGTTTTGCCTTTTGTTTGCATTTTGGACAGGTGACTTCGATGAACGTGGGCACATCCTCAAGGGGAGATCGGCCCTTGGGAATAAAGTCAATCTTTCCTTCAGGAAGCTTCACCGGGAGATCCTCATAGGGAACAGGAACCACACCACATTTTTCGCAGTGAATCATTGGAATAGGGGTTCCCCAGTAGCGTTGCCTGGAAATAAGCCAATCTCGAATCTTAAACCGAACCTCGAAGTCTCCAAGACCCTTTTCTTTAAGCATTTCGGTGATCGCCTTGATTCCATCAAAACTGAAGAATCCGGTGAACGGACCTGAATTAACCATGGTGCCATAAGCTTCATACGCTTCTTTAAGTTCGAGCGCATTCAACTCTTGTGAGTGGGGTTCAACCACCACCTTGATCGGAAGTGAATATTTTTTTGCAAAAATAAAATCACGTTGATCGTGAGCGGGAACCCCCATCACAATTCCAGTCCCGTATCCGGCCAGAACATAGTCCCCAATCCAAAGCGGAATTTTTTCTCCTGTCATCGGGTGAAGAGCATAGCGACCCGTAAAAACACCATTTTTTTCTCCTTGAGCCGTACGATCTCGTTCGGTGCGACGCAAGGTCGATTCGATAAAGTCATTCACCATTTTTTCCTCAGGCAACCCTTTCGAAAGCGTTTTGCTCAGGGGATGCTCAGGGGCAATCGAGATGAACGTGACTCCGAACAACGTGTCAGGTCTTGTGGTGTAAACGGGAAGCTCGGTTCTCTCAGGGTCAAGCTTGAAGATCACGCGCGCTCCCTCACTTCGTCCAATCCAATTCCGTTGCATGGCTTTCACCCGTTCTGGCCAACCTTCCAAGCGATCAAGATCCTGGAGGAGACGGTCGGCGTACTCGGTAATCTTGAAAAACCATTGCACCAGATTCTTTCGGGTGACTTCTTGATGACACCGCCAGCAAGCGCCATCTTCAACTTGCTCATTGGCTAAGACCGTCTTGCAATGAGGACACCAGTTAACCAGGCTTTCTGCCTGATAGGCTAGACCTTTTTCAAACATCTTAAGGAAAATCCATTGGTTCCATCGATAGTAATCGGGCAAACAGGTAATCACTTCCCGATCCCAATCGTAGCCGATACCAAGTCGTTTCAGTGTAACACGGGAGACCTCAATGTTGTTGAGGGTCCATTCCCTCGGATGGATCCCGTGCTTGATTGCCGCTTCTTCGGCAGGAAGCCCAAAGGCATCCCAACCAAAGGGATGGAGAACGTCAAACCCTCGCATCTTCTTGTATCGAGCTAAGGCGTCCCCAATGGTGTAGTTTCGGAAGTGACCGATGTGAATGTCCCCCGATGGGTATGCAAACATGACCAGATTGTAATATTTTTTGTCTGGAATTGGTTCAGAAGGTGCCTTGAAAAGCCCCTTGTTTTCCCAGAATTTTTGCCATTTGGGTTCGATTTCTTTGAAGTTCATGGTGGTGATCCGTTCGGTTAATCCAAAAGCTGTTCCTTGTACGAAGTAACAAGAACTTGGCAGAAAATTAACAACTTGTTAACATCTCGAAAAGCGAATAATGCTTCAAAGTGGAAGAATTCGTGGTATAATACTCTCAAAACACGTAGTTTATTGAGGGAGGCGCACCATGGATGCAGGTAGGATTAATGACATTCAAAGATTAGTGCAGCAGTTCAGAACCGGTCAACTCCCCGCGTCAAAATTAGATAAAACCTTAGAACAACACGGGATTGCGCGAGATGAATTTATGTATGCTTTCACCCAGGACACAGCGGAACTTACCCTGAGGCCCGCACATGAAAACCTGGGAGCCGGTCAAGCAGGTGCTCAAAAGGCTCGGAGAGAAAGCCCAACCACTCGCGCCGCGAGAACACCGCAAGCAGGAAATCCAAAATTTATTACAGATCTTTCTTCTGATACAACTCCAGCCTCGACCGGAAACAGAACTTCGGTCCCAGGTGTAGCCGGGCTCAATGATCAGGGGCTTGAGAGTCTTAGACGGTTTGCAACTCAAGGCCTACTCACAGGAATTTAACAGCGACGAATTGATGCATTAATAAAGCACCTGATTCACTCAGGTGCTTTTTAATTTGCCCCGGCTGGTCAAACGTTTCCTCTTGAGTTGAATTAGAGGAATCCAGCGGTTTATCACATCCGTGTGACCGCTGGATGATTTCGTCCTGAAATCACACAGGAACCCTTCCCAAACGGCAGAACTGTTTAGAGACAAAGACAATAACACATCAGGAGGGTCACATGGCAAAAATGTTGGTGGCAGGGGAAGAAGTCGAATCGAAAAACCGAGAAACACTCGAAGTCAAGAACCCGGCAACAGGCGAGACTGTTGACACCGTTCCAAAAGCGTCTAAAGAAGATGTGAATCGAGCCGTTGAAGCGGCCGAAAAAGCATTCGGAAAATGGAGTACCACCAGCGCCGATGAGAAAATCAAGCTGGTTAAGAAAGCGATCGAACTTATCCTTTCCAAAGAAAAAGAATTAGCTGAACTGCTGACCAGAGAACAAGGCAAACCACTTAAAGAAGCTGCCATCGAAATCCAAAAATTTTGCGGGGACCTGGAATATTATGCGGGCCTTGCAAAGAATATCCGCGGAACTTATTTCTATCCGGTAGGCGAAGGGCGCCATGGCTGGGTCATCAAACAACCGATCGGGGTAACCGCTGCCATCGTTCCATGGAATTTTCCGATTTCACTCATGGGAAACAAGCTTGCCCCTGCACTGATTGCTGGAAACACCGTGGTGGTGAAACCCGCAAGCTCAACGAGCTTAACCGCAATCAAGATTATCGAGCTCATGTGGAAAGCTGGATTTCCTGAAGGGGTTCTCAACATCGTGACCGGTCCGGGTGAAATCGTGGGTGAAGAACTCATTCGCCATCCAAAAGTCCGGCGCGTTTCCTTCACCGGACAAACGGAAACCGGAAAGCGAATCATGTCGATCGCGGGCCCTGATCTAAAACGCATTACCCTCGAACTTGGCGGAAGTGACCCGATGATTATTTGTGAAGACGCCGATCTGGACAAGGCAGCCACGGGCGCTTCGGTGGGTCGCTTCTTTAACTGTGGCCAAGCGTGTTTGGCGGTCAAACGTGTTTATGTGATGGAACAAGTGGCCGACAAATTCGTCGAAAAACTTCTTGAAAAAGTAAAGAAACTCAAACCTGGAAACGGACTGAATCCCGAAAGTCGAATGGGCCCCCTTCATCTCAAATCACAATTAGAAAAAGTGGAAAGCCAAGTGGAAGATGCAAAAAAGCGTGGTGCCAAAGTTCTTCACGGAGGCGAACGCTTAAAGGGCCCTGAGTACGACAAGGGTCATTTTTATTCCCCAACGCTTCTGGTGGAAGTTTCGGAGAGTTCCACGATTGTCACGGAAGAATGTTTTGGTCCAGCCCTCCCAGTTTTCACCGTGAAAAGCTTTGATGAAGCCATAGAAAAAGCCAACAATTCTCCGTTTGGATTAGGTGGAACGATTTGGACGAAAGATCTCCAAAAAGCCGCTAAAGGAGCCACCAAGCTTCAAGCGGGTTACACCTGGATCAACTCTTTCCCGATCATGTATGATGAACTCCCCTTTGGTGGCTTAAAGCAAAGTGGCTACGGAAAAGAGCATGGGGCTGAAGCATTGGAATATTACCTTGAAACCCGGTCGGTGGTTGTAAACGCTGACTGAGCGGAAAGTGAGGAAATTCGATGATTGAATCAAGAACACAACTCATTGATTACAAGGTGGATAACGGGATAGCCCTGTTCGAGCTCAACAACCCTCCAGCCAATGTTTATAACCATGAGGTAATACGAGAGCTGGATGAAGCCATCCTGAAAGCACGTTTCGACGAAAGTGTTCATCTGTTCATTATCACTGGAAAAGGAGACAAGTTTTTCTGCGCCGGTGCAGACATCAATGTCCTCCAAGGTAAAAGCAGTGCGTATCGCTATCATTTTGCTCTCCACGCCAACGAGACATTCATGCGTCTTGAGAGCACCCCGAAACTGGTGATTGCCGCCATCAATGGCCATTGTTTGGGAGGGGGTCTTGAACTTGCGATGGCCTGTGACATTCGAATCGTAAAAAAGGGTGGAGGAAAAATTGGACTCCCGGAAGTCAACCTCGGAGTTCTTCCAGGAACAGGAGGCACTCAGCGCCTTCCAAGGATCATTGGTCGAGCTAAGGCACTTGAACTCATGGCCAAAGGGGAAAGCCAGAACCTTGAAGAGGCCCTTTCACTCGGGCTTGTCAATCATGTTTTCGAGTCTGAGAACTTCATGGCAAAAGTGTTAGAGTATGCGAAACAATTCTTGCCTCCCAACAAAGCTTCGAAAGCGGTTGGCCTCATCAAACGCGCTGTGGTGGGTGGATTGGATGGTCCTTTCCCCGAAGGGCTGGCACTTGAGCGCGAACTGCTCCAGCAACTCTTTGAGAGCCAAGACGCCAAGGAAGGGCTCACCGCTTATACCGAGAAACGAAAAGCCAATTTTAAAGGGAAGTAGGCTTGTGCAAACCCCCACAATCCTCATGTGGTATCGGCTTTATGCCTTTTTCCTCATGCTTTTTGCCTTGTCTGACTTCTATGTCTCCGGCGCCCAATACCAGCGCTCGAGTGGGGTCGGAGGCAACCCGGTCATCGACTTTTTTGTTCCTTCCCTTATCTTCTTAGTCTCCTTGTTTAGCTTTGTTATTCCAAAACGCCCTTGGGCGTGGTCGTACAATCTCTGGGTTATCGCCGGGGGCTTCCTGTTCTTCCCCTTTATCTATCTTTTCTCTCAGGGCTTCCCTTTTTGGAGCGATGCTCCAGCGCTTGTGGCTGCCTTGCAATTCTTTATCGATCCCTTTGGAATTGCACTTTCCGTAGCTTCCCTTCTCCTTTTTGCTTGCTGGTTTAACAAAGAGGTCAAAGAATACTTCGTGCCCAAAGAGCCCACCGTTGACAAACAAACCCCTGAACAGATATAATGAAATGAGCGAGCAAACCGTCCGCTGGCGGGCGGTTTGCGAGCGAATGAGTTACAAGTGACGAAGTCATGCCACAATGAACGTAGCGAATCATGAACCCAGTCTTTATCAGCCGTTACCGCGTATTGGAAGAAGTAGGTCGGGGGGGAATGGGCATTGTCTACAAAGCCGAAGACCCTCGCCTCGAACGTCTGGTTGCAGTCAAGATACTCCCTCCCAAGCTTCTTAAGAACAAGGAGGCCCTTCGCCGCTTCTTAAGAGAAGCCAAAGTCGCCGCAAAACTTGACCATCCGAACATCATTCCGATTTTCGATGTTGGGGAGGACAATGGGGTTTATTACATGGTGATGGAATACCTTGAAGGGCAGACGTTACGCGAATGGATTGAAGCCCGAACCGAAATTGATATCGATGTTTCGCTTCACCTGTTTAAACAAATTGCCAATGCCCTCGATTATGCGCATCACCGAAAGGTTATCCATCGGGATGTGAAACCCGAAAACATCATGGTCCTCGAAACTGGAAACATCAGAGTCATGGATTTCGGCATTGCCGTCATGGATGATCGACATTCGGTAACCCAAGCGGGTGCGGTGCTCGGAACGATTGCGTACATTTCTCCAGAACAGTCCAAAGGAAATCAGGCAGATATTCGATCGGACATTTACTCACTTGGCATTGTCTTTTATGAATTTCTCACCGGAGAGCTCCCGTTTGAGGCCAATACCCCTTCAGAAATGTTGGCCCATCACCTGTCAACTCGGCCACCGGTACCATCGGAAAAGAATCCCAATATTCCCAAGAAACTCGATAGAATTATTTTAAAGACTCTCGAAAAAAATCCTGAAGACCGTTATCAAAGCGTGAGCACACTTCTGGAGGATTTGGAGGAAACCATTGCCCTTGAAGAAGAGGAAGAAAAGTACCTCATTAGTCCGGCTCAAAAGGACGACTTAGGGCCAGCTGAACTTCCAACGAAAATCATGGAACCCGATGAACCGTTGCTTCCACATGAAGTTCCACCCTCAAGCTCAAATCTCACCAAGGATTCCTTTGTCAAATATCGCCTCGTGGTTGAACGAATTCAAAAAGATCTGGCGGCTTTAGCCGACGAAAATGAGGAGAATGCCGAGGCTCTGGCTTCTTTGCACCACGACAAGAGCCAAGTTCCGTGCGCCAAATGCGGAACTCTGAATGACCCGGGGCTCACAAGCTGTTCCAAGTGTGGTGATGCCTTGGTTTCTTCAAGCATTGGGGTTGCTGAAGTCATGCTGGACCAAGGCATCAAACTGTACGAAGCGCGACAATACAAAGAATCTTTGGGCTTCTTTCAAGGCTTGATCAAGAAAAATCCGAAGCTTGTCGATGCGTATCGCTATGCTGGTCTTTCATGTCTCCAACTGCAGCGGTATCGAGAAGCACTAACCACCTTCCGAAAGGGGACCGAGCTTGATCCCTACAACGGAATCTTGTGGCAGGGGCTCGGAGATGCGGCGCGAGAGCTTTCTCATGATTTGGAAGCACTGCAGGCCTACCAGCAAGCCGTTCAATACACCCCCTCAGCAACGCTTTGGCTGAAGCTTGGAAAGGCTGAAGAAAGTTTAAATCACTTTGAAGAAGCACGCCGCGCTTTGTCCAAGTCCATCGAGTTTGATCCAGGAAATCGGATTGCCCTGAAATCCTTAATCTCTGTCCTCATGCACCTGTCTCAATTTCAGGAAGCTCATGAAGTGGTGAAGAAAATGTTGGCACTTGATCCCAAAGATCCCACAGCACTTCGACTTCTTGGACAAATCTACGAAAACACGAATCGCTACAATCAAGCCCTTGAAGCCTACGAAAAAGCGTTAACCGTGAACCCGAAGGATAGCGAGACGCTCGCACAATTGGGCCAGCTTCATGAAAAACAAGACCAAGTGGATTTAGCGGTTGAACACCTAGCCAAGGCAGCGGAAGTAGAGCCTGACAACCCGGACACCTATGTTAAGCTCGCTCAACTCTACTTGAAACGAAATGAAGAAGACTCTGCTTTAACTTACCTTGAGAAAGCCGCTAATCTCAGCCCCAACGATCCCGAGCTTCACAAAGAGCTTGGAAGGCTTTTTCTTAAACGAAATGATCTCAATCAAGCCATGGTGCAATTTGAATGGACCGTCGCACTCGATCCGAGCGATCCGGAAGCCCACGGACGCCTTGGGCAAATCTATCACAAGCAAGATCAAACCCAACTTTCGATTCGAGAGTATAAGACCGCTATCGAACTTGACCCTTACAATCCTGAATTTCATGAAAACCTTGGCATGGTGTATTATGCAGAACAAGACCTGGAAGAGGCCGTGGGAGAAATGGAGCGAGCCATCACCCTCGACCCACGAAACGTTGATTATCGAAAAGCGCTTGGTGTTATTTATGAGAGCAAAGGAAAGTTTGATTTCGCACGAAAAGAGTACCAAAAAGCCATTGAAGCCTCGCCTCGGGACTACTTAGCCCAAACCCTTTTGGGACGGGTTTATTTAGAACAAGATTTGGTCCATCTGGCCATTTTCCAATTTCAAAAAGCACTCAGCTTGGAAGCACGTTCGCACTTGGTGCACAGCCTTCTTGGAAAAGGATTCCTTCGTCTTGGGCAATACAGGGAGGCCATCGTCGCTTTTCAAAGGGCATTAGAACTGGCGCCAAAACCAAACACCGCGAGGACGAAACAAATTGTTGGGAAAAACTATTTCTATCTTGGCCAGTGTTTGCTTGAAAACAGTAACGTGAAAGAAGCCGCCGAAAAACTGGCGCGAGCAACGCAATTCCTCCCAACTTTTGCGAAGGCATTTCATTTGCTTGGAAAAGCCCAGTATATTCTTGGCGATCGGTCAGCCTCAAAAGGAAATCTGGAGCACGCGGCCCGTTTGTCTTCCGAAGATGCCGAAATTTTTGCCGACTTAGCCGAAATGTTGGCCCAAGCACAGGATTACCCGGGAGCCATCGAAGCGATGACCCGTGCCACTCAGATCATGCCTGAACATGCGCCCTATCACGGGCTTCTTGGAGACCTGTTCGCCCGAAAAGGAGATTTGCATGAAGCCATTCACTCGTATCAGCAAGCCTTGCACTCTGAGAAAAACAAGAAGGGGATTTACCATGGGAAGCTTGGCATGCTTTTCATGCGGACCAAGGATTACACCGAGGCAGTGAGCCAATTTAAGAAAGGGATCGAACTCTCCCCTGAGAATTGGTACCTCCATCAAGATTTGGCGAAAGCCTACCAAGCCATGGGGAAAATTGAGGAAGCCCTGTTGGAACTTGAAACCGTTAAGAGAAAAAGCCTGAACTCAGATGCGCTCACCTCAATCCAGGAAGAGATTGAACGTTTGAAGAAACAAAAACCTCGATGAGCCCCCCTCCCTTTGCTGATGTCCTTCTCCCTTTCGGAGATACTTATCTTGATCAAACATTCACTTACCTCATTCCCCCTCCACTTCTTGGAAAACTTTCGCTTGGAGATCCGGTTCTTGTTCCTTTTAGGAAGGCCACGGCTTCCGGTTATGTGGTCGGGTTTTTAGAACACTTCGATCGGCCCTCTCGAGCCATTCTTGCAATTAACACCAAAACATCCCCGATCTCTTCCGAAGTTCTCGCGTTTTCAACCTGGCTTGTCAGCCGATATGTTTCTCCCCCTTGGGACGCATTGAGAAGTTTCATCTTCCCTGCAAATGGACATGAACGAAAGCAAAATCTGATTCTCCCCCAAAAACAAGCAAATTCCCTTACAAAAGAACAAGAAGAAGCGTCAACAGAGATCAAAAGGGCTCTGCTTGTCGAAAAATCTCAAACCTTTCTCCTTCATGGAATCACCTCGAGCGGAAAAACAGAGGTTTACTTGGATTGCACCAAAGCCGCGGTCAAGCAAGGGAAAGAGGTCCTCATCCTCGTTCCAGAAATTCCTCTCTCGTTTCACCTGGCGAAGCGGTTCCAAGAAGTCTTTGGCGATCAGGTTGCCATCCTTCACTCGGCCCTCACCGACAAGGAACGCCGAGAGCAACAAGCGAGAATCCAGCATGAAGAAGTGTCCATCGTGATTGGACCCCGAATGTCTTTGTTTGCTCCCTTTCACAATCTTGGCTTGATTATCATGGATGAAGAACACGACCCATCTTACAAACAGGAAAGTCATCCGCGCTACCATTCCTTTGTGGTGGCTGAAAAATTGGCGGAGCGGCAAAAAGCCGTTCTTCTGCTGGGAAGCGCTACCCCTTCCTTAGAAAGTTATTACAGGGGAAGAGAAGGGAACATCAAGTTACTTGAACTCAAAACGCGTTTTGAATCCCGAAGTCTCCCGCACGTTACGATTGTCGACATGAAAGAGGAAAAGGGAAAGACTCCTCGCCCTTTCAGCTTCACGCTCCTTGAGGCGATTCAAGAAACGATCAAAAAGGGTCAGCAAGTGATTTTGTTTATCAATCGGCGTGGATTCTCGCCCCTGGTTCTTTGCTCGGATTGTGGCTACACCTTTCATTGCCCTGATTGCAGCATTTCACTCACGCTTCACTTGTCGAAAAACATCCTGTGGTGTCACTATTGCGATTTCCGAAAGACCCCTCCAGAGGTTTGTCCTGATTGCCAAAGTCAACACTTAACGTATCGGGGTTTCGGGACACAGCGTCTGGAAGAAACCCTCACAAAAAATGTTCCCGAAGCTCGTGTATTGCGCCTAGATCGCGACGTGGCTTCGAAGCGGGGAGGAAGTAAAGCAGTTCTCGAAGCTTTTTCGAAAGGAGAAGCCAACATCCTGATTGGAACGCAGATGGTGACCAAAGGATTCCACTTCCCCAATGTCAGTTTAGTGGGGATCATTCATGCGGATCACCTGCTGCATTTTCCCGATTTTCGTTCAGGAGAACGCACCTTCCAACTTCTAACTCAGGTGTCGGGACGTGCTGGAAGGGGCGAAGTAGAAGGACGAGTGATTCTTCAGACGTATGATCCTGAACATCCGGCTATCCAAGCAGCCGCTAGTCAAGACTATAAAGCATTTTACGAAGTAGAGATCGAAGCCCGAAGGAAAGCGCTCTATCCCCCGTTTGTCTCGTTAACCAATCTTGTGTTGACCGGTCAAGAAGAGGAAGCGGTCGAGAAACAAGCGGGCGCATTACGCGAATTCATTGAGAAATGCAGGTCTACCAGCGAAGATCTGGTTGTCCTCGGGCCATCCCCTTGTCCCATCGAAAAAATCAGTAAGAACTTTCGATGGCACCTGCTCTTGAAAGCCAAAACTGTCGAAGAGCTCATGCGCCTCGGAAAAGAAACCCAAACCTGGTATGCTAAAGAAGGAAACCGCAAAGTTCGCCTCACGATCGACATCGACCCTGTCAGACTATTGTAGAGCTCCCAACGAACATTGCGATCTTGTCATCCTTGTCGTGTGACCGCTGAATTCTTTTTCACCATTGGCCCTGAGGGGGTCGCGAGTGCGGGTTACCTCCCTCGCTGATTCTCGAACGACCATCCATGGTCGTTCTCCGAGCCACTGCAGTCCGCGGGACATCCATGTCCCTACTGAATTTGTGGCCCACCATTATTTTTTGGTCGGACTGCAGTGAATCCGCTCGGTCGGTAACCCGCACTCGCTCCTTTTCAGAGCCAATGGATTCCACTTGTTCATCCAAAGTTGCGCAATACTCACCGCGTCGGACCCCTCCCGCTCGGTCATCCGACAAGAACAACAAGATCGGAGTGTTCATTGGGAAACTGAATTACTTGTGCCGAAGGGGACACGCTTTTTGGGCCGAAGCTATGGAGATGCCAACCAGTACGATCGTGTTTAGCGGGCTTTCACCCCACCCTCCAATTCTCGTTCCCGAAATTGGAAAAGATGAGATCCAAAAATGCATTAAAAGTCGGCTTGGCCTTCAAGAGTTTTCAAAGAAACTTCGAGATTCCAAGCCGGAGATTCTTGTCTTGATCACACCACACGGTCCTGTTTTCCATGATGCGATTTCCATTTACACCGTCCCGTCGTATCATGGAGATTTCGGGCAATTTGGGTGTCCAGAAGTGGCCATCGAAGCCAAGGGTTACCCTGAACTCGCCCTGCAAATCCATGATTGCGCAAGGGCCAAGGGAATCCCGATCGTCAACTTAAGCCAAAAGTCGTTTGCGCAATATGGAATTCCGAGTTCGCTTGATCATGCCACCATGGTCCCGCTTTATTACTTTAATGAAGCCGGCCTCCACGTTCCCTTGGTTTTGATTAGCATGGGTTTACTTCCATTTCGCCAACTCTTTGATTTTGGAAGCTGCATTCGAAGTGCGATCGAAAACCAGAAATCTCGTGTGGCTGTTGTCGCCAGTGGTGATCTCTCCCATCGGCTTATTCCAGGATCGGTGGCAGGCTATGATCCGATCGGAAAAGAATTTGACCAGCGCATGATCGACTTACTCAAAAATCAAGACGCAGAGGGAATCATGAAACTCGATCAAGACTTTATTGAGCGGGCTGGAGAATGTGGCTTTCGTCCCATTCTCATGATGTTGGGTGCGACCCATCATTTAAAAAATCAATCCGAAGTCATTTCTTATGAAGGTCCCTTTGGGGTCGGATACGGGGTTGTGGCTTACAGTCCAGCCAGAAATGGAGCGGAAACATGATTTCTCAAAGCATCGAAGAATTTCCCGTCAAACTCGCTGAAGCTTCGATTCAACATTTTCTCACACACAAAGAATTTCTCCCAGCCCCTTCGGAAGTTCCCGAAGAATTTCGGCAAAAAGCTGGCGTTTTCGTCACCCTGAAAAAGAATGGGGAGCTTCGCGGATGCATCGGAACTGTTTTACCCCAAACCGACTCCGTCGCCCTGGAAATCATTCAGAATGCGGTCTCATCGGCCACGAAGGATCCCCGATTTTCTCCGGTCATTCCCGAAGAACTCGGGACACTCTCGTATTCAGTTGACGTCCTTGGAAAACCTGAAAGCATTCACTCGCTCAGAGAGTTAAACACGGAGACGTATGGGGTCATCGTGACCTACCAGGGAAAACAAGGGCTCCTTCTTCCAAGGCTGGAAGGAATTAGTCACCCGAAGCTCCAGGTGGATATCGCCAAGAAAAAAGCGGGGATCGCACCTTGGGAACGAGTCGCATTGGAGCGATTCATCGTTAAGCGTTACGGAAGTCATTAGCATTGCGGAAAGAACCATTTCTTGTCCTAGCCTCCAGTTCACCCCGGCGAAAATTTCTTCTCAAACAACTTGGACTCCCTTTCATTACTTGTAAGCCAAGCATCGTCGAAAGTTTACTGGTCGGCTCTTCCCTGTCCACGGCAAGACAAGTGGAAAATCTTGCCATTCAGAAAGGGGAGATCGTACAAGCACAGTATCCAAATTCTTTTATTCTGAGCGCGGATACCGTTGTCCAATACAAAGACAACGTTTTGGGAAAGCCCGCCACCTGGGATGAGGCCCATCGCATGCTAAGCCTGCTCAATGGAAAAATGCACTGTGTGATTACCGGTGTCTCCGTTCTCTATAAGAATCGCCACTTTTCTGCCTCGTGCACAACGAAAGTGTGGTTTCGAAAGCTCTCCAAAGCCTTCCTCGAAGCCTACATTAAGACAGGTGAACCGATGGACAAAGCAGGGGCTTATGGAATCCAGGGTTTGGGCGCACTTTGCGTAAAGCGAATTGACGGTGATTACTTTAATGTCGTGGGGCTCCCGTTAAACGACGTGAACCGACTCTTGCAAAGAGCAGGCTTCCACAAGCATCCAGAGGCATCAAAAAAAATCGTGCAAAGGGAATTGCTAATAAAAAGTTGAAGTTTGAGCCCACTAAGGATACGCGCAAAATGCCATTCTTTCGCTTCGAAGATCTCTTCAAAAACCTGACCCCACAGGTTGGAATCGACTTGGGCACTTCCAACACCCCGATTTATCTCCGTGGAAAGGGCATTGTTTTTATTGAACCTTCCTTTGTTGCTCGAAACAACACCACTGGAAAAGTCATCGCCGTGGGAGAGGCAGCAAAGAAAATGCATGGTCGAACCCCTGCTAACATTTCGGTGATCCGCCCCTTGCGCGATGGAGTGATTGCGAATTTTGAAATCGCGTATGAAATGATGAAACACCTTCTCAACAAAGCCTTGCCTAACCGCGGCTTAATCAAACCTCGTGTTATCGTTGGGATTCCATCCGATTGCACACCCGTTGAAAGGCGCGCCGTGGAAGAGGCAGCGATTTCGGCTGGGGGCAAACAAGTGGTCTTGGCGGCTCAACCACTTCTGGCAGCCATTGGCGCACTTCTCCCCGTGAAGGAACCGCTTGGGTCGATGATTGTCGACATTGGGGGTGGAACAACCGAGATTGCCATTGTGGCTTTGGGGGGTGTTGTCCTAAGCCAGTCGCTTCGTATTGCGGGTGATGAGATGGACGAAGCCATCGCTAACTACATCAAGAAAAACTACAACTTGATCATTGGGGAACGAACCGCCGAATCGGTGAAAATTCAGATTGGTTCCGCTTATCCGAAAAAAGAAGAAAAGAGCATTGAGGTTCGCGGTCGCGACGTCTTTTCTGGCTTACCTCGACTGCAAAGCATTTCAAGTGGCGACATTCGGGAATCGATCACCGAGCCGGTGGTGGCCATGATTGAAGCGGTGCGAAACTCCATCGAGCGGGCTCCCCCCGAACTTGTGGGGGACATCATGGAACATGGGATAACCATTTCTGGAGGGGGCTCACTGTTGGAAGGGCTCGATCAGCTGATGCAAGAATCGATTGGGGTTCCTTGCCACCGCCCAACGGATCCCATTTTCTGCGTGGCGATGGGAGCAGGAATGCTCTTTGAAGATCCGGAGTTGTTAAAGCAAGTGGCCTCCCAACGCTACAGTCTTTGGGAACAACCGGTTGAAGTTGCCTAAAATACGGATGAATGGTTATGCCTAAGCGAATCTTAGCCATTGATTGGGGAGAAAAACGCCTTGGCATCGCGGTGACCGATCCCTTAAACGTCATCGCCCAGCCCCTTGCCGTTCTTCATCCCAAGAAAACCAAACCCGTCTGGAGCGAACTTCGAGATCTGATCAAGCAATACGATGTCCAAACGGTTGTCGTTGGAATTCCCCACCGAACGGATGGAAAACCAGGAGAAACGGTCGAACTTGTTCGCCATTGGATTAAGGAAGCACAGCGCGAACTTCCGAAATCTCACATTGTAGAAATTGATGAACGGTTCACCACAAAGGAAGCAGGACGCCTTCTCCACGAACGGGGTATCACCTCAAAAGCGCAAAAAGGGAAACTTGATCCGATTGCGGCGGCCTTGATCCTGGAATTATTCCTACAATCACAAAAGACGAAGTCATGAGCAAATTAAAATGGCTTTTCTTTGCGCTTCCCTTCATCCTATTGGTGGCTCTTGTCGTCCTCACCTATTTGTCACACGAATTCTTAACACCGGTATCGCTTGAGAAAGAATCGACTCGGTTCGTGATTTCAGAAGGGATGAGAGGAACAGACATTGCGAATGAACTGCAGAAAGATCGCCTCATTCGTCACGCTTGGGCTTTTCGACTCTTGGTTCGAGTAACAAGCACAGGACCAAAAATTAAAGCGGGAACTTATGATTTTTCTCCCAACCTGAGTCCTTACCAGATCTTGAAAAAAATGGTGAGTGGCGATGTCATTCAGGTTCGGGTGACCATCCCTGAGGGCTACACTTTGAAGCAAATTGCCGATCTCCTTGATGCTAAAGGGATCGCGAACAAGAGCGAATTCTTGGACAAAGCGAATCAAACGGCTTTGGAGTTCCCCGAACTCAAGGAAAACATTCAGGGATTGGAGGGCTTTCTTTTCCCAGACACCTATGATTTAGCCCCTCACCTTACTCCAGAAGATGCTTCCACGCCGATGGTCGACCGATTTAAAGAGCTGGTCATTCCCCTTTATGGCAAATCCAACAAAATGCTGAGCTTGAAGGAAACCATCACCTTAGCCTCTCTGGTTGAGAGAGAGTCACGAATTCCCAAAGAATATCCTTTGATTGCTGCGGTATACACCAATCGGTTAAGAGACCAGATGCCGCTTCAATGTGATGCGACGATTCAATATCTTCTTCCTGTCCCCAAAGAGCTTCTTTCCATCGACGACCTGAAAATTGAATCTCCTTATAACACTTACCTTCATTCAGGACTCCCCCCAGGTCCAATCGGAAGCCCTGGCCTTTTGTCGATCAAAGCGGCTCTTGCGCCTGCGCACGTTCCTTATCTGTATTATGTGGCCCGTGGCGACGGCAGCCACATCTTCAGTATCACGTATTCACAGCATCTGAACGCGGTGGAAAAATATCGCCAATGGCTTTTCCATCGAAATGTGCACTAACGTGACCAACCGTTTTCAGACTTTTCTCGCGCGCTACCTCTGCCCTGACGTCTGCGTTGATTCGGTGACCGACATTGATCCAGAATCCTTGCGCCAAAAAGGATTCACAACGCTTTTGCTTGATCTGGATAATACCTTGTTAAGTTGGAAAGCGGAAGAAATGTCCGCCACCACTTTAGAATGGATTCGTAAGGCGAAGATTTCAGGGTTGAAGTTGCTCATTGTCTCCAACAGTTTTCAAAATCGAGTCAATCGATTGTCAAAGGCCTTGGAGGTTCCAGCCATCTCGAGAGCAGTAAAGCCAAGGAAAAGCGTCTTCCTTGAAGCGTTACGCCTCCTTGGTTCTCTTGCAAAAGAAACAGCCGTCATCGGGGACCAGCTCTTTACCGATATTCTTGGAGGAAAACGTCTTGGGCTCTACACAATTCTTGTATCCCCCGTTGACAAGCAAGAATTTTTTGCGACTGAATTGGTACGAATTCCAGAAAAAATGGTTTTGAATTTGTTTCAAAAAAAAGGACTCTTGAAATCTGAAGGACCAAAGTATTTTTGAAATTATTTTTCTGCAGGGATCATTTTTTTGTCAATTGTGGGTATATAGAGAATAATAACTTATGATGCGATTTATTGATACTGACAAATTATGGCAGGAATCAAAAGAAAGCAAGCCTCACATTGAAATCGGGTTTCAGGCGTCATCCGAAAAGAACGCGCTCTTAAGAAAAAAAGAGCGCAACCCACAGGAACGGATTGAAATTGCCGAAAGCGGGCTTAACCGAAAAGCCTTTGATTGTGAAGCATTGCTTTTGGGCTTGGTTCAAGAAGCCATGCGTGAAGCTTCTTCTTTTGAAGATGGGGTACAAACATGCCTAAGCCACATTTGTAGTCACAAAGCCTGGAGCGCTGGCCACATCTACGTTCAAGACAAAGAAGCACCTCAAGTCCTTGTCCCCACGGGCATTTGGCACTTTGATAATCCAGGGGAATTTGAAATGTTTCGAAGCGTGACCGAAGCGCTTCGCTTTCGCATTGGGGTTGGACTTCCAGGGGAAGTTTTTCAAAATGCCAAGCCATCTTGGATTCCCGATGTAGCCCGGACCGTTAGTTTTGCTCGAGCTCAGCTTGGCATGGAAAGTGGGATTCGATCAGCCTTCGCATTCCCGGTCATGACCGATTCTTTGGTTGTCGCTGTCCTTGAATTTTTCTCAAGAAACGTGGAAGAACCATCGGTGGTGTTCCTGGAAACCATGAAGAAAGTCTCCGAAGAAATAGGGGCCATGCTAAAGCTGAAGGGAATTGTTTAACGAACACCTTGTTTTTTGAAATACTGCTGATGATAATCCTCTGCTTGATAAAAGGAAGAAACCGGAACAATTTCAGTAACAATTTTTCGTGAGTATCGCCCAGACTGCTCAAGTTCCTCCTTCGCTCGATGTGCAGCCCTTTCTTGCTCCGGATCGTGAAAAAATATTGCGGATCGATATTGAGAACCCACATCAGGTCCTTGTTGATTGGGCGTTGTCGGATCATGCATTTCCCAAAACAAACTCAGGAGCTTTTCGTAGGAAACTTGTGATGGATCGTAGGCAACTTCGACAACTTCCGCGTGCCCTGTCTTGTCTCCGCAAACATCTTGATAGGTTGGATTCGGAAACGTTCCACCCGAATACCCAACACGAGTGGAAACAACCCCTTTCACTTTTCGAAACGCATCTTCCACTCCCCAAAAGCATCCGGCTCCAAAGGTGGCTTTTTTCACCTGTACAACCTCCTTATACTTCAACCAGATTCTTTCACAAAGATTCGACCTCCTGGTTGCAGCCATCCACAATTGGGTATACTGTGTGTGTTATAAGGAAGAAGAAAACTTGGTCTCAAAAAAGGAAAATGCCCTTTTTAAGGGAATTATGCAATCCCTTTTAGTTTAAACGAGCGTTTTTTCAGAACTCATTGGTGTAGAGTTACCCCGCTTGGTGGTTCTGAATTATGAAAAATGCAAAGACCGTGAGTGAGTTATTGCTTTTTTTACCGTGACACCATCTAAATTAAACATCTGGAGGGAAGAGACTTGAAACTAACACCTTCGAAGATCTTAATCTCGTTTCTGCTAAGCTTTGTTCTTCTCTGGGGTTCAACCCGTTCTTCTATGTCAGAAACGCTTTATGGGCCGGTGGTTGCTGAAAATGCAACCCGCTCAACTCCGAAGCCCGCACCACCTCCAGAAATCAAGGTCCCAATTAAATCCATTGAAGTATCCGGCAGCACGCTCTTGACTCCACAAGAAATTTCTTCCATTACGTCCGGTTACATCGGCAAAGAGATCCAATTGGACACTTTGAAAGATGTCGCCGTACAAATCACTGGGCTTTACCGGAAAAAGGGATATCTCCTCGCTCGCGCCTTTGTTCCTCCGCAAGACATCCAAAATGGGGTGGTCGAGATTGATGTGGTTGAAGGGAAAATTGGCAAGATCGATGTGGAGGGGAACAAGCACTATTCTTCAGATTTCATTCGATATTATTTCTCTCCGGCTGCTCGGCGAGGTGTCTCTGAAGATTTTGAGCGCGCCTTGGTTCTTCTGAATGAATTCCCCGATCTTCATGTTCGTGCATTCCTAAAGCCAGGCGGAAAGCAGGGAACAACCGATGTTCTTCTGAAGGTCGAAGATTCAGAACCCTCTCATGGACAACTGGATTACAACAATTTTGGAAACCCGCTTGTTGGTCGAAACCGATTTGGTTTTGAATATTGGCATGGGAGCTTAAGTGGACGGGGCGACCTCCTGGATGCAAGAATGGTTGTTCCGGTCCCTACGAATAACGAGTCCCCCTTTTATCAAGCTTACTATACAACACCGATAAGCCCATCCGGAGCCAAGCTTACAGGTTCATTTGCCTCAGCAGATATCCGGGTTGGGCAGGATCTCCAAGTTCTGGATATTCGGGGTACAGCGCAGATCTACGGATTTACTTTCACACAACCTTTGAGTCGAACCACAACGGGAGGCTCAGATTTTACCGCTAGTTTTTATGCGAAAAACGTCTCTAATTTTTTCCTGACCAGTTTTCTTACAAGCCGTGATCGACTTCGTGAATTGGCTCTTGGCTTTGACCGCCAGTGGGCAACCGATACCGCGAGGGATTTCTTGACTTCAAGTGTCACTCAAGGGCTTGGTACCTTCATGGGGGGAATGATGAGAGGGGATCCTTTAGCAAGCCGTGTAGGCGCAGACGACAGCTTTACCAAGGCGAATGTCGAACTGGTTCATATTCAAAGAGTTTTTACCAACAAGTATCTGTTACTTCATGGAACAGCTCAGTACTCCCTTAGCCCTCTTGCGATTACCGAGCAATTTGCCTTGGGCGGACCTGATTCGGTTCGGGGCTACGAACAATCCGAGTTTCTAGGAGATTCGGGATGGACCGCCAGTGCAGAGTTTCGTGTCCCGATGACCGCAAACACGGATGTTAATAGCTTGCAAACCGCCTTTTTTGTCGATACCGGATACATGACCCTTCGAAATGCACTTCCTGGATCAGTTTCTAAAAAGCAGCTCACCGGCGGAGGTGTCGGTCTTCGCGCTGGACTCGGCAAATCAACAAGCTTGCGTATTGATCTCGGCTTCCCGATTAGTCCTTCGAAGAATTTGTCAAATGAACTTCCTGTGCTCTATGCGCAATTTTCAAAACAGTTTTAACAGAGATTCAAAGGAGGCTTTTCCCCATGGTTAAAAGGTTGATGGCAAAAAGAAAAAAGATTGGACAACAAGTTCTTGCATGGCTTATGGTTGCTTTCCTCATCTCGCCCCAGTTGTCATGGAGCGCTCCTTCGGGAGGTGTGGTGACCTCAGGAACTGCGACCATCACTCAAGCGGCAACAACAACCACCATCAATCAGGCCACCAGTAGAGCGATCATCAATTGGAACAGTTTTGGAATCAATCTGAATGAGCTTGTCAAATTCCTTCAACCTTCAACCTCTGCTGCTACACTAAACCGTATTCTTGGCGGTGACCCTTCGGTCATTGCGGGCGCATTACAGGCTAATGGACGTGTCTTTCTCCTAAACCCAAACGGAATTCTTTTTAGCCCAACCGCCACGGTGAATGTGGGGGGACTTCTAGCCTCCACCTTAAGCATGAAAGATAGCGATTTCCTTAGTGGAAATTACGTTTTTTCACAAGACATGAATCATCCCCTTTCTTATGTGGTTAACCAAGGAACGATCAATGCTGCAGACGGCGGTTCAGTGGTCCTGTTAGCCCCAATGGTCAGCAACGAAGGAACCATTACCGCCAACCTGGGGAAAGTCGGCCTCGGTGCCGGAACTCAAGCGACCGTCTTAAATTTTGATGGACAAGGCCTTCTCAACTTTGTCCTAAGCGGAAACGATACCCCGCACGATGTGGTCATGGATTCAAACGCAGTCAGCGCTCTTCTCGAAAACATTGTCAACTTCAGTGGCGTTATTGAAGCTGGAAGTATTACCCACACAGAGGATGGGCATGTCATTTTGGGCAAGTCAGAAGGTTTTGCTGCAAACATTGGGACAATTCGAGCCAATGGCTCGGCTAATAATAGCGCTGGGAACATCGTGATTAACTCCACCCAGGGTACTGTATTGCCCGGCTCGAGCTTGACGCAAGCCAACGGCGACGGAGAAAATTCCAATGGGGGAACCATCCATGCGCTTTCACAAGGCAGGTTGGTCTTTTCGGGAGGCATTGAAGCAAAATCCGGAACCAGCGGAAATGGTGGCGACGTGGAACTTAGTGGTGATAAGGGAGGCTGGGTTTACGGAGTGGTAAATACGTCAGCTCCTCATGGAACGGTTGGAAATCTCTTGATCGATCCAGTCAATGCTGAAATTGTCAATTGGTTCGATCAAGACGGTTGGGGTGATTCAAACGAACCGCAGCCGACCGATTTTATCATTTCGGCTAACCTCTTGACCGGAGCTTCCAGCAATATTACGATTTCTTCTTCAAACTCGATTACTTTAGATGACATGTCTACCCTCGGCGGAACTCTTACGCTTCCGAACAACATCAGTCTCACCTTAAAAACGGGTACAGGCGACATTATTTTTGAAAACACAAGCAATACCGTTCAGGCGCAAGGAAATGGAAACCTCACGTTGAACGCCGGGACAACGCTCAATAGCGGTGGCGAAATTACGGCCTTGGCTAATTTGACGACCGATGCCGGCAACATTACCGTAACTGCAGATAAGGACATCATTGCCTCCGGGTCGAGCATTCAGTCGATCTCTGGCGATATTGGTCTGTCGGCCGGAAGAGACTTAACCGCCACCGATCATTCTTTTATTGAAAGTACGAATCATAACGGAAACAGTGGCAACATCTCACTTTCAGCGGGTCGAAACCTCGAGGTTACCAACTCAGCGATTGAAACCTCGGCGGACGATTTTGGAGACCCGACCAGCGGCAATGTCTCCTTAACCGCCGGGAACAACTTGACGCTTAATCTTTCAACAGTAGACAGCATTGCCCACAGCAGTTCGAACAATGCTATCAGTGGAAACATCTCCTTTAGTGCCGGAAACGATATTTCCATGAGCAATGATTCGTTTGTGAACACCGAAGCGGATGCATCTGTCGATCCGACGAGCGGCAACATCACCCTGAACGCAGCACATGACCTTAATGTTGACAGTTCGACCATTCAAAGCACCGCCAATACGTCTGGTGGTGAAGACACTCAGAGTGGATCCATTATCCTCACGGCGGGAAATGACGCGAATATCACCAACGGCTCGCTTGTTCAAAGCATCAGCAATACGCAGAATGCGAACTCTGAAACCGTGAGCACCAGTGGCGATGTTGACATTAATGCAGGTCATGACATCAATGTCAATAACTCAACGGTCCAAAGTTCGGTTAATGATTTTGGTGGAGACCCGATGAGCGGCAATGTCTCCCTGACAGCCGGAAACGATTTAAGCCTCGACAATTCGACCATTCTGAGCACCGCGACCAGCGATACCGCAAACACCCAGAGTGGCTCGATCTCCCTCACGGCCACCAACGGTTCTGTCACAATCACTGGTGGAACCAATGTGGCAAGTCTTAGTACCGTCTTCAATGGAAGCTGGAGTAGCACCAGTGGCGACATTTCTCTCAGTGCTGGAACCGACATCCATGTGGACCATTCAAACATTCAAAGTTTTTCCAGCAGTGGTTTTGGCAACAGCCAGAGTGGAGCCATCTCCATGAATGCTGGGCAAAATGTCAACATTAACAGTTCCGCCATTCTTACTCAGGCGACGAATACGGGTGGCATCCTCGAGCCGACCAGTGGAGATGTAGTCATCAGCGCTGGCCAGGATGTGAATATTGGAAGTTCCTCTGTCCAAAGTTTAGCCCAAAGCGAGTTCGACCCGACTACCAGTGGAAATATTTCCTTAACAGCCACAAACGGAGACATTAGTATTCATGAATCAAGTATTCAAACCAGGGCATCGAGTACTGCCTCCCCCAATGTCATCAGCGGGAATATCACCTTCAACGCTGGCAACGATATCGTGATTGCCAACTCGTACGTGAACTCGGAAGCGAACAATGGAGGAGACCCGACCAGCGGTGATATCACGATGAACGCTGGAAACAACCTGGACGTCAACAGCTCGACGATTCAGAGCTTCAGCGATGCTAGCGGCGGCGGAAATAGCCAGAGTGGGACCGTATCCCTGACCGCAGGTAGCGACATCAACATCAACAATCGTTCGGAAGTCCAAAGTAAGAGCAACAGCGATTCCGGAGGCAGCCAGAGTGGTGCTGTCTCTCTGATAGGTGGCAACGACCTTAACCTGAACAGTTCCCTTGTTCAAAGCAAGAGTACAAGCAATTCCGGCAACAGCCAGAGTGGTGACGTCACCTTGGTTGCCAACGAAGGTGACGTCAATGTGGACAGCTCGACGGTCCTGAGTCAGGCCACGAATACGGGTGGCATCCTCGAGCCGACCAGCGGAAATGTGATCATTACCGGCGGCCAGAATGTGAATATTGATAGTTCCTCTGTAGAAAGCTTGGCCCAAAGCCAGTTCGACCCGACCACCAGTGGGAATATCTCCTTGACAGCCACGAACGGAGACGTCAATGTAAACAACTCCGAAATTGTGAGCTTCGCCCACAGCGATAACTCTTCAAGCGTCCAAAGTGGTAACATCGCGCTTAACGCCGCCAATGGAAACATCAACATTACCGGCTCTTACCTCACCACGGAAAGCACTTTTGGCGAAGGCAACCGTGGCCCGGACAACGGAATCGATATGAATGCCGGCTTCGATGTTTTTGTAAACGCGGACTCAGGGGTAACCACCGGAGTCGGCGACATCAATATCACGGCGGGAAACAATGCAGAGATTACGCATATCTTTTCTGGCGGGAACGCCAACGTAACGGCCGGAGGATCCATCACGAGCAGCAATCCATCTGAAGCATTCGGATTCTTTGGAGAAACTGATGTGTCCGCACCGAATGGCGAGATTACCCTGACCGCGGTGACTGGAATCGGAACCGATGAACAGGCCCTCCGGACCCGGACACGTAACCTCACCACCACGACCACTGGTCTTGGTGCGGAAACTTATATCTACAACTCTGAAAACTTTGACAACTTATCGGATACAACCAACAATGGGGATGTTCATATTCTCGTTGGCGAAGGTGGAGAAGAATTCGTCGACTTCAGCGTCTCTGACGATGACGAGCTTAACGCCAACCTCCCAGGAGCCGACTTCACTTTCAACAATACCGGCGGAAATATTGCCCTCGGCCTTGTGAACACTCTCGATGGCGATGGTGGAGTCACGCTGAACGCCTCTGGATCGATCTTAAACGCAGGCGAGAATGAAATTAACCTTACAGCAGATCATGCCAGGTTAACCGCTGGCGAGGACATTGGAAGTGCTGATCTGCCAGTGAGTGTGCTTCTCGATAACGCTTTGAACGCCAATGCGGACAATGGATCCATCTGGATCAGCTCACCTGGTGACCTGATTCTTGGGCTTGTGTCGGCGAAGGGCCTTGCGAATCTCTCCGCACAAAGCATCGTTGGAGAGGATCCCCCGGTGAATGTGGCCGGAGCGGTCGTGGTCCTCACAGCGGTTGACGGCATCGGAACTGAGGAACAGGCTTTAGTCACTGACACACCTAACCTGTCGCTTACAACGACTGGGACCGATGCTCCTATCTTCGATGCGAACAACCAAGCCTTGAAAACGCTGACAGTCAATACGAACAACAGCAATGCGAACGTCAACACCACAACGGGTGAATCACTCACCTTTGCCGATCTGACCCTGAATGCCAACATGGTGGGAACCGATGTCTTCTTTGACAACACCGGCGGAAACATCTTCGTCGGAAACGTGAATGTCGGCATGAGCAATTCACTCAGCTTAACCGCAGCCGGCTCTATTCTAAGTGATCCGAGCCTGATCACTGGCTACTACGTGACCTTGGATGCAGGAAAAGGCATCGGAGCTCCCGGAGATCCCATTCAAGGAAGCATCGCCGTGCTGAACGCCACCGCGCACAATGGGGGCATCTACTTCAACAATGCAGACAGCTTCATTTTGAACAACTTACTGGCGCAAGGCCCGGCTGGGAATATTGTGGTCAGCAACAGTGCCGGTGATCTTCTTCTGAACTATTTGACAGCGAGCGGTTCCATCGAGTTAACCGCGGTCCATGCGATTCTTGACAACACGCACAATGGCGCTGGCTTTAACTTAACAGCAGGAGGCAATTCGTCTCTTGTCGCTGGCAGCGGAATCATTGGAAGCGTGCTCTTCCCCGTCAGAGTCAACATTCCGACAGGAATCTTGAGTGTGAAGTCTGGCGGAATTTTTGGCCTCGTTTCCGTTGACATCAATGGAATCACGGTGGATAATACTTTAGGGATGCCGGAACCCGATCTCCCGGATCCCTCAGGTCAGATCATCTTTAATGGAAACTGCTTGTCTGATTGTCCGCCAGGAAACCTAAGCCCATTCCAGCTCCTCCTGCTGGACCTTGGAGCCATTGGAGCTAATCCAGATACGTTCTTCTCAGGAATCGCTCAAGGCAATGTCGATCTTGCCAATGTGGACGAGTTGTTCGACCTCACTTTTGGTGTTTCGATTGACAACTCCTTTGGCTTTGGCGATGCATTCGCCGCCTTAAATTCCGAGGAGCTACTTGAACAAGTCCTAGAATTACAGAAAAAGCATAAGAAATGACGAAACCCTTCGATTCAAAGAATACAGAGAGGAGAAGCGGGCCTTTCCGCTTCCTTCTCTTTTTCGTTTTCTCTCTTTCATTACTCCCGTTTTATCGTGGGGCAGAAGGAAATCCGTTGCCGACGAAAGTAGTGGCGGCGGCCATCCCCTTGAACCCCGCCCCTTCGCCCACCCAAAATGAAGAAAAAACTAAGTATCTTTGGGACTTTAAGACTGAACTCGGTCTCTCGAACGATCAAGTGGCAAAACTTCAGGGAATCTATGATGAGAACAAAAAAGCATTGCAAGGACTCAGAGCAAATCTAGAAACCGGGAAAAAAGAATCTCGAAAATTGATTGACCAAAATGCTGATCTTTCAGTCATTCGCACTCAATTAATGGCAAATGCCAAGATTCTGGTTGAGGTTGAAATGGCTAACATTGAAAAAAGTCGAAAGATCCGACAGATTCTCACCCCTCTTCAGCTTTCCAAGTGGTTTAAGATTCAGGAAGACGTTCGTGAAAAAGGGAAAACTAAGTAGGTCTTTAGGGAATCGCTTCCATCCCCGTATCATGGGTACCCGTCAACTCACTGGCCTGACTGTCTGTCGTGTCTGTGGTTTCTAGCGTCTCGACATCTTCGAGAACCAAGTCTTTTCCCTTTTGAACCAAAGCGTTGGCTTCCCGCGCCCCGGAATGATTGACTACGTGACCGGCCACTTCAGAAAGGGCAGAAGGAATGGCAATGACATTTTCAGGAACGACCGTTCCATCTTCGAGTACAAAGTTAACTAAAGCTTGGTTTTGGAGATTGATTTTGATCTGTTTTGGAGCGGATCCGCTTGGAAGAGGCTGGGAGAATCCTAACTTAGGCATCAAAAACAAGAAAACAGCTAGAGACAACCAGGCTAACAGATTTTGCCAAAACTCCGATGAACGATCCTTCATAACCCCTGACCTCCCTTATGTCTGTAGTCATATTGAGCGCATCCAAGCAGGCAAAAGCAAAGCTGGGCCTGTATCTCCCTCTGGATTTTTGTCTTTGTATTTTATGGATTACGCTTGAAACATGTTAACTTTATTAATGCTAGTATAGAATAAAATGAAGTAAGGGTCAATTCTGCTTTAGAGTTAGTCCTTTAGGAGTAGTCCTTTCGAACTAAAGTACTGTAAAAGGAAAGTCGGCTTGGCTTTACAAATTCTTTTCTACAATGCCAAAGAAGATGGTGGCACTCATCTTTGTCTTCAAGATCTGCACCATCATTACGATCTTTCTCGCGTATCGCTTCTTGTATTTTGATAGCGAAGCTCATCGGGTGAATTTTCTTGCTCATCCTGAAGAAGGAATCACGCTTCAATCTGCTTTTGAAACCTGGGATGCCCAGCATTATCTGTATTTAAGCGAAAAAGGCTACCCCAAAAACAGAAGTTCCGATGCATTTTTCCCTTTGTTCCCGTGGGTTATTCGTGCCTTCACACGCGTCTTGCACAGCTCCTTTATTTCAGGGCTTCTTGTATCCAACCTTTGCTCTTTTGGAGCCTACTGTTATTTCTTTCTCCTCGTGAGAATGCTGGTTAACGCTCGAATCGCTTCCCTAAGTCTCCTAGCCTTGCTTGTCTTTCCCACCAATTTTTATTGTTCGTTGATTTACAGTGAGTCGTTGTTCATGCTGCTTCTTTTCGCATTTTTTTACTATTTGTATTCCCACCGATACCTTTGGGCCGCACTGTTTTCTTTTCTTTTGCCACTCACCAGGGGGGTGGGTGTCCTTATTGTTTTTCCGTTCCTCACCTACCATATCCTAAGCCAGCTCCATGATCCAGACAAATTCGATTCCCAAACGAAAATTTCTGCCCGATTTCAAATGGCTTATCTCCTGGCGCCGCTCATCGGTTTTGAGTGCTACTTGCATTGGATTTACCGGGCAACAGGCAATCCATGGCGAGGATTTTTGGCTCAACAATATTTTGTCTCTCAACGGAACGTGCTGAATCTTTTTCATCCTGAAACATTGTTGCATAATCTATTTTCCTGGAGTACAGGTCCGGATGGATACACCAATCTGGTCTTGGATCGCCTGTTCTTTCTTCTGTTTGCAGCCCTTCTATACTCCATTTACAAGAAAACCGATATTGTACTCTTTAGTTACTCCCTCCTTTTTGGTCTCACTCCTCTCCTTGGGAGTTTCATGTCTTACACTCGCCTTCTTTTGCCTGTCTTCCCCATTTACATCGTTTTCGCATTGGCCTTTGACGATCCAAAGCGCCGTTTTCTCAGGTTTGCCCTCCTCGGCTTATCCTTTTCCTTGCAAACCTTCCTTACGGTTCTTCAGGCATTAAATTTCTGGGTGGCTTGAGCCCAGTTGCATAATTCTAGAGGAAACCGTAAGAGACAAACGAACCCCAATGGGCATGAAAAGATTATTCGTCCTATTATCACTTGCCCTCAGTTTGATCGCCATGCAAAAAGCTTATGGGGAGCTCTTGTTTTATGATGATTTTAGTGGCATCCCCTCCAGCCATCCTCTCTCCAGTTGGAAGGTGAACGGTACCACTCCCCAGATCATCGATGCAGGCAACGGTATCCATCAGCTCGCTGTCAACGAAAATGTCGAACTTGTAGCCAAGCTCAAGCTTCTTCCCGCCAATTTCATGTTGGAATCGATCTTCACCCTTGGACCGGGGGAACTCGACAATCAAAGCATCATCTGGAATTTTGGGGACAGCTACGCTCATGGCGCCAAATGGAGTGCAAGTTTGTCTCCGGTGGATCGAAATCAAGTTCGAGTGGTCCTGGATGTCGAAGGCTCAAAGGAAGATGTCACCATTCCTTTGGATGTGAATCAACCCCTGGCTTTTAACGTCTGGGCTGAGAATGGAAAACTTGGGATTAGCGTGAATGGAAGCCCGGTCGTGGATGTGGACCAAGCTCAATCACCGCCGGTGCACGCCGTGTGGATTCATCTTCAGAATGTCGATGGAATGGCACCCATCGAAATGTCCCGTGTCCGAATTACGAGCCCTCCTGCTGACTTTCTAAACGCTATCCTTTCCAAGGGGCACTACATAGCCGACACCCTCGACTTCGACTCTAACACGGATCAAGTTGCGCAAGAATCGTTGCCGGTCTTAAAGAGCATTGCAGAGGCACTGGTTGCTCATCCTGAACTCAAGCTTAAGATCGTGGGGTATTCCGACTCGAGAGGAACGCGAAAGGAAACTCTTGAGCTTTCTCGCCGACGCGCAGAATCGGTAAAGCATGTCTTGGTAACGCAGTTTCAACTCAACCCCGATCGCTTGTCAGCCGAAGGGAAAGGTGAAAAACACTTCCTTGCCTCGAACAAGACCGCGACAGGGCGAGCTCTTAACCGGAGAATTGAGTTCATCCGCCAGTAGCCGGTTATTTGCCGAGCAGACGTTTAACTTTCTTTTCAATCGCTTGGATTTCTTGATAGCCAATAAGCTTCGCCACAATATTCCCATTCTGGTCAATGATGAACTTTGTGGGAATTCCTTGAATGGGTCCATAAGCGCTTTGCACCGCATCATCGGCGATCACCACCGGATAATTGATCTTGTGTTTTTCCACAAAGGGTTTAACAACGCGTAACCCCTCGTCATCGAGCGCAACACCCACGATCACCACACCCTTGCCCTTGTAGCGATTATAGAAATCAACCAGATGAGGAATTTCCTCGCGACAAGGAGGGCACCATGTGGCCCAAAAATCAAGAATCACGACTTTCCCTTTAAATTGACTTAAAGTAACTGTTTTCCCTGAAATATCTCTTAGGGAAAAAGCAGGAGCCAGTATTGTTTTTGCTGGACTCTTTGAATGAACCGAGCCACCAGTTCCACAAACTGCTAACATCAGTGCAAACAAAATCAATCGGTAGAACTTCCTGTCCCGCTTCATCCTCATGTTTTTGCTTGAACTGGCTTCTTTTTCCTTCTTTAACCCGCCAAACAAAAATCGTTCTTTGAATACTCCCACAAGCTATTCAAAGAACGATTTGTAGTTCGAGACCTAGAAACAAAATCTACGACAGAGCTACCAGCGAAATACTTGCCCCGTCATTCCCTTATCTCTGGCCGCTTGCGCAAGCAACTCCAATTGAACATCATTGGCTAATCGTTTCACTAATGACACTGGAACTTCCTTACCCGGAGAACTGCTCCGATATGTCAATACAAATCCTGGGAGCTCGAGACGCGGTTTCAATCTGCCTCGGCTGTCTTCCAGTTGAATCGCGAGGGCCAAGAGATCAGGACCGAGTGGAAGCAATGCTTCACCTGTGGTCCGAAACCTTGAGCTTTCTTGCCGCTCGAGAGAATCGCCTGAATGTTCGTACTCTCTGACCTCCACCTGGGGAAGCTGTCTGGCGGCTTCCTCAGCCCTTCTTAAATGCTCCGGATCAATCGTCACTGACCGTGAAAGGGAACCACCACCGCTACTTAAACCGCTAACTTGTGCAACTCCACTCATGTTTTTAGACCATCCTTTCATTAGTTTAGTAGTTAAATTTTACTGTACTGGAAGACAAGTCAAATGTCAATCCGGCTTCTGTTACCAAAATGTTAATTTTAGGACACTGATCGTCGAGTCAAAGAAGGAAGCTCAAATTGGAGTCTAGAAACGAACTTGGCCGCAGCTCTTTAGGAAGAGCTTTTCGAGAATACTTGTGTTTTATGGAAGTCGAAAAAATCGCGCCAATGCTAGCTAAACGGGACTCGTTGTGGTATAATATAAGCATAAAGGGGGCTTCTGTGAACCGGTTTTTAGTAGGTTTGGCTTTATTTTTTGCCCTGATGAGTGCCGCTTTCAGTGCTTTTGCGTCGAACAGCGCCAAAAGCACCTCTCAGCTGCCAAAGCCTTCTGCGATCCCCACAGTTCCCGGCTCGCTCCTTTCTCTTTCATCCATGGAGATTCAAATGTTTCCCATCTTGACGGATGGGGTGATGCGTTATCATCTCACTTTGCCCACCAGCAAGCGAGAATCGACCTCCGTTTCTTTAACCCGAAATCTATTACAAGAAGACCTCCACGCGATGCTTGCTGAATCAAGACACGGTGCCACTGGATCCATCTTGCTCGATCACCCATCGTTTGATGTCACACCGCTGGGCATTCCGTCCGTTGTTTCTGAACCAACAGTCATTTCCTCAGGACTGACCCTGGTTTCATTCTAAATGTTCACAACCTGTTAACTTCTTTTTGAGGTTCCCTTAATCGACACTCCTCCGTTCTTGGCGTATAATTTTGATTTGTGTGCTCAATCTCAGGAGGAAGAACACGTGAAAACAGAAACGGTTTCTCAGTGGATCGCATCTGCAGAAAAGGGAACGGTTACTCTCAGCTTGGCTGCTTCACACATGATAAGAGGAAAGATTAGTGAACGAGACTTTTATCGGATCGTTGATACTTTCGAGCGGAATACTTCAGTTCCCCTTGTAATCATACCCTTCCCGAATCCAAAGCCAGACCCAAACGAACCTGCCTAAGCGTCGGGCAACGGGATTTCGCGCGCGCAAGAGCGAAACCCAGAAAGCAATCATGTCTTTAAGAAAAGCAATCTTGGCTTTATTATTTTGGATTGCTGTTTTGCGTCTCCACGCCTTGGGGCAAACAGAAGTCTCTATGCTAAAGCTTGGACTTACTGATGTGTTGCAACAGGCAGAAACAAGAAACCTTGAATTACAAGCAGCAAAGAAAAATATCGCGCTCG
The DNA here is from genome assembly GCA_013286945.1 of Candidatus Melainabacteria bacterium. GTDB lineage: Bacteria > Vulcanimicrobiota > JABDET01 > JABDET01 > JABDET01 > JABDET01. The sequence continues at coordinate 30,497 of JABDET010000001.1, read as the reverse complement.
CGCAAGCTGGAAAGACAATTGCGGAAGCAACCCTGAACCCACGGCTCTCTTGCGACTACCCTTTCGGATTAGCCGAACCCAAACGGACCCTCACGCTGGAACAACCGATTGAACTGGGTGGAAAACGACCAGCCCGAGTTGCCTTGGCCCGTGATCAAATCAGGCAAGCCGAATTGCAGTACGATCTTCTTCGATGGCAAGTTCGGCAAGAGGCACGTCAAGCTTACTTTGAACTGGTTGTCTCAAAGGCCGCGCGTAATGAAGCAGAACGCGTCGTGTCAATCGATGGTGAGCTCTTGGAAATCGCAAAAAAGCGATTTGCTGCAGGGGATATCGCAGAAGCCGAGGTAATTCAAGCACAATTCGCACTCGAGCGCACCCGGCCAAGATTGGGGTCAGCGATCAACCGGGTGAGACAAGCAGAGATCCGACTTGGTTTTATTCTCGGTCAGCCTCCAGGGACGAGCATAACCCCTACGGACGAACTCAACCTTTTGAATCAGCAATCGTTCGCCCTAAGTGAAATACAGATTCCTCCTCTTACTGTTTTGTTGGATCAAGCCAATCGATCCCGACTCGAATTGCTTATTGCCGCGCATCAAGTGAGATTAAGCGCTGACCAGATCGCCTTAGCGCGATCAGGAAAGATTCCTGACTTAGCGATAGCGGGGGGATACATTGTCGACCCAAGCATTCCCGCCACTTCAACGCTCGTGGGCATCCGACTCGATCTTCCAATCTTCAACACGCACCAAGGGGAACTTGATCAAGCTCTCGCATCTCGACAATTTGCAGTACAACAACTTTCCGTTCTCGAGCGGCAAATTCGCATGGAGGTGGAATCGGCCTACGAAAATTATACAGCTGCTAAAAGCGTGCTTGAAACAGACCTCTCGAAAATTCTTCCTGAGAGTCAACAGGTTTTGGAATTAGCAAACAAAAGCTATCAACTTGGACAAACGAGCTTAACCGACGTCTTGGTTGCGCGACAATCGGTACAGGACGCTCGTGATGCGATCTTTGCGGATATCCTGAATTATGAGACAGCGTCAGGCGCTTTGGAACGCGCCGTCAATCAACCATTAACGGAGGGGAAAAACAACGCGACAACTCACCCTTAAGCTCATACTCCTCGGAAGTATTCTGGCTTTGGTGGGATGCCACGCCAAGGCACCTCCAAACCTAACCGACACTTCCCCAGCTCGCGTCCGCTTGCCGGTGGTTCGTGTCATGCGGAATGATATTCCCGAAGCGGCAACCGCACCCGGAGCCGTTGCCGCTTTACCCAATCATTCGATTAAACTCAGCCCAGCCATGACGGGAAAGTTAGTCCAGGTTAATGCCATCGTAGGCCAATTTGTTCACCAAGGAGAAATTGTTGCTAAGCTTGACAGTCGCCAAGCGGAAGAGCAACTCCAGCAAGCCGAAGCTTCTCTTCTTGCTGCTCATGCTGATCTTATTGAAGCCAAAGCCAACTTAACCTTGGCTCTCAGCAACTTGAACCGAGTGCAATCCTTGTATGACGCCAAGCTCGCTCCAAAAAAAGACGTGCTTACAGCCGAAAATCAAGTCGAAACTTCTCGCGCACACTGGCTTGCAGTGCGGGCGCGAAACGCGCAAGCCGCTGCAGCGAACGCGCAAGCCGCCACCCTTCTTCAATGGATGCACATCGAAAGCCCCATCGCAGGGGTGGTCGCGCGTCGGTTCCTCAACGTGGGTGATACCGCCGATCCCTCCACACCCGTGGTCCAAATTGTTGACCTTTCCGTCGTGAATATTGATACCAACTTACCTGCGGATACTCGAAACACTCCTCGTGTTGGCCAACCCGCTACGATCGCTGGTGTGCGTCTTCGAGCTCCACTGGAAGGAACGGTCACTGCCGTCAGCCCTGTCATCGATCCGCAAACGAACGCCATGCCAATTCAAATTCGATGTGTCAACCCCGATGGACTCCTAAAAGAAGGAGAAACGGTAACCGTTTCAATCACCTTGGGGATTCATCATGCCTTAACAGTTCCACTCTCGGCCTTGGTGCCTGATCCCAATCAGTCGAACTCAAGCATGGTTTATCGAGTTTCATCCGGAGTGCTTACACGGGTTCCGGTGAAGACCGGAATTCAATGGAAAAACAACGTTGAAATTCTCGAGGGGCTCACCTTGGGTGAAATGATTGTTAAAAGTGGCGCCTATGGATTGCCCGATGGCACAGCGATTGATCCGATCCCGGATTCCAATCCGTGAAACGCTTCACCGAATTTCTTTTCTCGCAATCTCGAGTTTTCTATCTCTTGTTTGCTCTCCTTGCTTTGCTGGGTGTTTTAGCTTATCGAAATTTACCTTCTGCCGTTTACCCTGAGCTTTCTTTTCCTCGAATCGCTGCCATTGCAGAAATTGAAAACATGTCCCCTGAACGTGTGGCTTTAATCGTGACGCGTCCCTTGGAAGAAGCGGCAAGTCAGGTTAACGGAGTACGCTGGATTCGTTCCAAGACGATCCGAGGTTCAACCGAGCTTTCAATCGAGTTTCAGCCGGGAACCGACATGCCATTAGCCCTCCAACAACTCCAAACCCGAATCGCCGAAGCTCGGAACGCCTTACCGAGTCAAGTGGCTTTAACGGTCGAGCGGATTACCCCAGCGATTTTTCCTGTCATCACTTACAACTTAAGCAGTAGCACCTTAACACAAAGCGATCTCTATCTCGCGGCAAGATACCAGATCCTTCCACAACTCACGAGAGTTCCAGGTGTAGCCAGGGTTCAAGTCCAAGGAGGTGACATTCCACAGATTCTGGTTGAAGTCGATCCGATCAAACTGAAAGGATATGGGTTGGCCCTCAGCAACATTGTGGATGCCATCGGACGAACCAATCAGACTCACGTGGTCGGAAAACTCGATGATCGTTCTCAACAAAATCTTGTGGTTGGAAGTGCGGAATCCATCACAATTTCCGATCTTGAAAACATTGTGGTAACAACGCGTGAGCAACACATCCCTGTTTTTCTTAAAGACGTAGCTCAAGTGCACATTGGTCGAGCCGATCCAACAAAAATTGTTACGGTAAACGGAGTCCCCGGAGTTAGTCTCAGCATTTTCCGCCAACCGAACAGCAGCGTCGTGCAAGTCTCAAAAGAGGTCAAACAAGAGCTGTCGAAACTCCGGCCGTCGTTAATCCCCGGCATTCAGATTCGCCCTGCGTACGATGAATCTAACTTTGTCGTTGAAGCCACAAACAATGTGCGAGATGCAATTCTAATCGGCATCGCCCTTATCTTGATTATCCTTTTTTTATTTTTAAGAGAATGGCGAAGCACCATCATCGCCGCCTTAACCATTCCTCTTTCCGCCTTAATGGCTTTCATTGTCTTGAAATTGACCCATCAAAGCCTTAATCTCATGTCCTTAGGTGGAATTGCGGTGGCTGTGGGGCTCGTTATCGATGATGCCATTGTCGTGATTGAAAACATCAACCGACAGCTTCATCAAGGCTTGGACATCAAGAGCGCAGTGGCGGCCGCGGGAACTGAATTGATCGGACCAGTGGTGAGTTCCACAATAACCACCGTGGTTGTCTTTTCCCCTCTCGTTTTATTGTCTGGTGTTGCAGGAGCGTTTTTTACCAGCTTGACCCTTTCGCTCAGTGCAGCGGTTATTTTTTCTCTCATTCTAGCCTTCACCCTAATCCCGCTCTTGTCAGCTCAATGGTTGCGCGAAGCAAGTATTCACGAGGCACAGGTAGGACTTCTCACCGTGGATCGCCATTACAAAGTCTCGCTTGAAAACATTCTGAAAAAGCCACATTGGGTGGGAATGGCGGCCCTCGTCCTTTTTGTCTTTGGAATTCTCTTGTTTACGCGTCTTGGTTCTGATTTCTTGCCGACCATGGATGAAGGAAATTACATGATTGATTATTTGGCTCCACCGGGCACATCGTTAGCCGAAACCGATTCTTTGGTTAGGAAGATCGAATCCATTCTCGCAAAAACTCCTGAAATTGAAACTTGGACCCGCCGCACAGGGGCAGAAAGTGGACTCTTTGCTACCGAAACGAACAAAGGGGATCTGCTCGTGGTACTCAAGCCGCGAAAACAACGGCATCGGGGAATTTTCGACATCATTGATTCGCAGCGACAACAATTTGCTTCTGAAATTCCACAACTTGAGGTCGACTTTCACCAAATTTTGCAGGACCAGCTCAATGATCTCTCCGGAACTTCAAACCCGATTGAAGTGAAGATTTTCGGGGAAGATCCTCCCCAACTCCGATCGTTGGCTGCTCTTGTTCGAACTCGCATCGAGAAAGTAAGCGGACTTGTCGACTTAGCCATCGCGGGCGCAACCCAAGCCCCGGAGCTCAATTTGCGTGTGGATCCTGTTAAAGCAAGTCGACTGGGGTTGACTCCAGAAGAGGTCGAGCTCCAGGCGAGTGAAGCCATGTTAGGTGCCGTCGCAACCCAGGTTCGAAGCGGAGATCGCTTAGAAGAAGTCAGGGTTCGCCTTTCAGCACCAACAAGTACGAATGCGGAAGCCTTGCAACAAATTCCGATCACCGGAGCCAATGGCGTAACCGTGCCGCTCCGTTCTGTGGCCGCTGTGGCTCCCGGGTTTGGTGAAGCGGAAATCGACCGAGAGAATCAACGGCGGTATATTCTTGTTAAGGCGAATTTGGACAAGCGGGATCTCGGTTCTTCGATTCGAGATGTTCAGGCAAGACTAGAGGACTTGAAATTGCCGAGCGGATATTCTCTTTCGATTGGTGGACTTTACGCGAGCCAACAACAAGCCTTCAGGGAGCTTCTTAGCGTATTAACTCTCGCTGTTCTCCTAGTTTATCTTGTGCTTGTGGCTCAATTTCGATCCCTTTCGCAACCTTTGGTCATCCTGACCACCGTTCCATTGGCTCTTTTCGGTGTAACGGCGCTTCTCTGGATCACGAACACCCCCCTGAATGTTTCCTCATTCATGGGGATCATTCTCTTGGTTGGATTAGTGGTCAAAAATGGAATTCTCCTTCTCGAATACACGAATCGTATGCAAAGAGGTGGGCAGAGTCTCGATGAAGCGCTCATTGAAGCAGGGAGAATCCGAATGCGACCAATTCTCATGACAACCCTCTGCACGCTCTTAGGGCTCGTTCCGCTTGCTTTCGGTCTTGGAGCGGGTGCTGAGCTTCAAAAGCCTTTAGCCATTGCGGTCATCGGCGGATTGTCGCTCTCCACATTCTTTACCCTTTTCTTCATTCCGGTCGTTTTCCGAACGATTGAAAAACGCGATTGAGAAACAACGAACATGGGTATCATCAGCTTGTAGTGTCATTCTGAGGCCGAAGGCCGAAGAATCTCATCATTTCAACGCAAGGAGTACTATAATGACATTGACTACAACGAAACTCAGAACAATTCTCGCAATGGCTTTACTCCTTATCAGCTTTTCCCCAGCCTTCTCTTCGGAAAGTGGCTATCGTCTCGAGAAAACTATTCCCCTTTCTGGCAACGGGTACTTTGATTACCTGACCGCCGATGAGATTGCGCGACGACTTTATGTCACCCATGACACAGTCGTCCACGTCCTCGATCTCGACTCTAACAAACTCGTTGGAAACATCGAAGGAGTTGATCATGTTCATGGGGTTGCTCTTGCGCGCGACCTGAATCGTGGCTACATTACCAATGGGCAAAGATCGACGATCACCTGTTTTGCGCTTGACTCCTTTAAAAAAATCGGAGAGATTCCATCCGGAAAAGGTCCAGATGCCATCACCTATGATTCGGTAACGCACCGAGTGTTTGCCATGAATGGCCACGACGGGAGCACAACGGTGGTGAATGCACAGACTAACAAAGTGATCGGAACAATTCCTCTGGGTGGTGCTCCCGAATTTGCGGTAACCGACGGAAAGGGCCACCTTTATGTCAATCTGGAAGACAAAAATCAAACGGTCCGTCTTGATACAAGAACAATGAAAGTGATCGATACGTGGAGCACCGCACCCGGAGATTCACCCAGCGCGCTTGCCATTGACCGCAAGCACGATCTTCTGTTCATTGGTTGCAGGAACCAGAAACTCGTGATCCTAAGAGCAACCGATGGCCATCCAGTCGCTGTGCTTCCCATTGGCGATCATGTTGATGCGGCCGCCTTTGCCTCCAACCAAGATCTCATCTTTTGCTCGAATGGCGACGGCACTCTCTCCATCATTCGTGAAGATTCCCCTGAGAAGTTCACCGAGACAGAGCCGGTCAAAACGGAGCGAGGAGCAAAAACGATGGCCCTTGATTCGAAGTCCGGAAATGTTTATCTGTCTACAGCTCAATTCGGAGAAGTACCGAAAACTCCCGAACATCATCGACCAAAAATTATCCCTGGGACCTTCGTTATACTAAAGGTAACTAGATAGAGGCTATCCTGCTCTGTTGCAAGATTTCTCTAAGCCCTATGAGTCGCGAGCGGAAGTCCCATCGTCGCTCATTCTCGACGGACGTCCGTGTCCGTCTCCGAGGTGCGGGCTCGTTTTTGCCATCCGTGGCGCTTGCGCCGCAATTCCGCTTCCTCAGGGACCCCCGCTCGCTCCCCATAGAGCTCAGAGCAAGATGCCTTCTAGCCGATCCAGGAAAATCGAAAGCCGTATAGAAATGCGAAGCGATCGTGTGTAAAAACGTCACCTTTTCGAGAATCGTATCTGCCGCTCTCTTAGGGCTCTTCTTTCTTATTTCGTATTCACACTTTTGGACACACGTCCAAGAACTCACATCGGTTTCAGTTTTAGATTCCCGCGTTCGCGCGAATGACATTGAAACGAATAACGGACTGCAAGCAAACTTTGCACCACAACGTCTTGTGAATTCTGACCCATGCGAATATTGTCAAAGCGTTCGGATATCGTCACCGATTGCTCTCGCACCTGATAATATTCTACGACATTCAACCGAAGAAAAGTTAGCCTTCAGGAGCTTGTTCTATTCCTTTGCCTCTTCTTTTGATCAAGATTCTCCTCGCGCCCCTCCCTGCGCTTAATTTCTCCGATAGAATCCCACAAAAGTCATAGTTTAAATAGGAGGAATTATTATGTCGCGTTTTTTGAGTTTGCTCTTATTATCATTCATTCTTATCTCATCATGTTCTAGTTATGTTTATGCAGATGTCATCGGAGCACTTCGGTTCGTCGTAAAAAACGGATCCGATGAAAAACCTGTTAGCGGGGTAAAAATCAAGCTTAAAGACTCCGCCAATGTGCGACCAGACGTTGTTTTAACCACCGATAAGGATGGGGTAGCAACGGTCTCCCAACTGGATGCCCGAAGTTGGCAAGTGACGATCGCCACCGACAATTACGAGGTGGATTCACGCCAGGTGCTCGTCTCCGCCGATACGGTCACCGATATTGAAATCTTACTTCAGCCGATCAAAGAAAAAATCATCAGGGTCACGGGTGAACGGAAGTTGGTCCATACAGCCGAAACCACGGCGAGCACGCATCGTGACAGCACCTTCATCAAGACCTTCCCTGCCAACGCGGATAACAAACAAAGTTTGAGCAAGGTGCTTCGGGGTAATCCTGGTTTTGTGGAAGACTCAGTGAATCAAGTCCACCCTCGTGGTGAACACTCCGCCACTTCAATTTTCATCAATGGCTTTGAATTGCCCGGTGCACTGCAAGGACGTGCGGGCCAAATCATATCGGCTGAAACGGTTCAAAGTGTGGATCTCCTGACCGGTGCCTATGCTCCGGAATATGGGGGGGAGACGGCCGCCATTCTTAATGTCAATCTCCGTTCTGGAACCATCAAACCGTTTCAGGATCTAACACTCCAAGGAGGATCTTTTAATACAGGCTTCGGCTCTGTGACCTTTGGTGGACAGGCGGGCCCACCCATTGAGGCCTCAGAAGATCAGGCGAATGTTGCCCGCCGTTTTGGATACCTCATTAACTTAAGTGGTCGACAAACGGACAATGCTTTGGAACCACCTCAACCCGACAATCAAACGGCACATAACAAAGGCTTTTCTCAGATTCTCTTTGGAAACTTCGACTATCAAGCAGGCATGAACGATCGCTTCACCTTGACCGCAAACAGTACCCCTGCTTATACGCAAATCGCCAATCGCACGGGGCTGCCCGATTCCTTTGCTCCATTTGGTCAAGGGTACGGATATGGGGGTGCTCTCTCGCGTGTTGCAGCAGGTGCGCTTGGCGTTGTCTCACAGCAAGCGGGTGGACAAGACATCAATCAACGGGATGCCAACACGTTTGGCGTTTTGAACTGGAGGCACACATTCAATCAGAACTTATTCAGTTTGCTTTCTGTGGCATCTTTGCATACAGGACAATACCTGACCAACAACAATCCAGCCGTAAATCTTTTCGCGCTTCCAGGTGACAATGGCATTGAGTTTAATCCCTCTCTTTTTAGAGACGGATATCACACCGAAGTCCAAGGGAGTTTAACACTTATTGCAGGGAATCACACGTTTAAAGCGGGATTGCTTGATGATGAACAATCGGGAAAAGAATCGTATCAGTTCGTTCCCGCAAGTCAATTGGCGCTTGATCAATTGGCGGCTACCGATCCCCGATTAGCTCCGGTAGGCACCTTTCAAACCGATGCCTTTGGAAATCCTATTCTCGACAATCGCGGACTTCAAATGTACACACCAAATCCAGGTGCAACAGTCCCCACGCTTTTCGCGAACCGTTCTGGTTTTTATCGAGCGGCTTATCTTCAAGACACTTGGAGGGCCAACTCCTTTTTCACGGTCAATTATGGTGTAAGGTACGATCGCTATCGACAATCTCAAAACCTTGGTCAACCCACGGTGGATCAAAGCAATCTTTCTCCACGAGTCAACATGTCTTTTGCCGTGACTCCTGGTTCTGCTTTTCGCTTATCCTACAACCGGCTCTTCATTCAGCCCCCCTTGGCACAAGGAGCCATCCTTGGGCTCCCCATTCAGCCAGAAACGCTCAATCAATATGAAGCAAGTTACGAATTTCAAGTTGGTCGAGGTCAAGCGATCAAGCTGGCAAGTTATTACAAGGACATTCGCCATCAGATTGACACCGGGCTTCTCTTCTTTGGAACCCAAATTGGTGCTTTCACCTCAGTGAATTTCGACGGTGGGACCGTTCGCGGTCAAGAACTTTCATGGGAATACAACCCACCCAACAAGGTTGGAATCAGTTCTTACCTTGGCTATTCCTACTCGATCGCCAAACCTTTTGGCTTTGACAACACCGGGACCCCTGTTCCCATGTTTAATGATCATGACCAACGTCACACCCTTGGCGTCGGCTTAGCTAACACTTGGGAATCAGGTGCCAATGTCGGCGCCAACTTTTATTATGGGAGTGGTGTGGCCTCCAGTCCTCTCATCGATGACAATCGGATCCCGCACAGCGAGCTGAACTTGCATTTCGGAACCGGCCCTGTGTTATTTAAGAGTGGAAAAGAAGGAGTTGGTTTTGCCTTGGATGTCGAAAACCTATTCGATGATCGTCAAGTGATTAACTTTAACTCTGGATTTAGTGGAACACGATTCCAACAAGGACGCTTTATCTTGTTTTCTACGGAGGGACACTTTTAATGAATCAATTATTTAAGCTTTTCCAGTCAGGCGGAATCATGATGTATCCTCTTTTCATTGCTTCCGTGCTGGCTGTTGCTGTGATACTTGAGCGTTACTGGACACTTCACTCCATTGCCCACTCAGGCAAGAAGAGTCTCCGAGAGATCGAGGAGCACATCAGGAACGAGCGGTGGGACGAGGCCATGCGGCTGTTGGAAACCAAATCTGACCCCACATCCAAGACCTTGCTGGCTGGACTTGTTGAACGAAAACGAGGAAAGCAAGCCATGGAACTGGCAATGGAAGAAGCCGCCCGAGAGTCTTTCCCAAGCCTACGACACTACCTTCCTATTCTTGACACTGTCATTACCGCTGCTCCACTCCTTGGACTTTTGGGAACGATCACCGGCTTGATGGGGGTTTTTCGTGTGGTGGCTGACAAACTCTCTCACAATCCCCATGCCGACACTTCAGGAATCACCGGAGGAATCGCGGAATCGCTCATAGCGACCGCCACCGGCATTTCCATTGCCGTGGTGGCCTTGGTTTTTTACAATCTCTTCACCGCCTGGAATGAAGCCATCATTACGGAGACGGAGCGACAAGCCACCCATCTCATTCGAATGATTACGAAAAGTCCAGATGGAATTTCGACTGTGATAGAGGACACCCAATTCAAAGGGGAGCAAGGAACGGTCCGATGAAACTCACCACACATCGAACGATCAAGAAACCTCGAATCGAGCTGATTCCGATGATCGACACCATGTTCTTTCTCTTGGTGTTTTACATTCTTTCTTCATTGGCCCTGGCTCACCAAGAAGCCATCCCTGTGGATCTCCCCAAAGCCGCCACCGGTCAGGATTTAAAACAAATGGAGTTTATTGTGACGATCACCAAAGACAATCAATACTTCATCAACAAAACACCGATTACCGAAGAAACCGTCGGGAGTGCCCTGAAGCAAGACATTGTGAGTGCGCTCGGCGCAACGGGAATTTCAAGAGCCACGGTTATTGTGAATGCCGATTTGTCGGTGATCCATCGAAGGGTCGTGGAGGTCATGGACGAATGCCGAATGATCGGCATTACGCATTTTGCCGTGGCCACCACGCCGAGAGCGGAGCCAACAGGAATTAGTCCGTGAGCCGGTTTGGAGATTCGGGTCCGCTCTATTTAGCGCTTTTCATTTCGTTGGCGCTTAATCTTTTCTTTTTGCCGGGGATTGCTGGTCGCTGGTTTTGGAACACGCGTGCCGAGCGGCTTTCTGTAGCGGATCTCCATCCAGCGGAAGTAAAGACTGTCACCTTGAAGACCCCAAAAACCGTTCCTCCGCCACCAAAGCCGAAGCCGATTCCGGTGAAGCCGCTTAAGAGCGTCCCAAGGCATTCGCAAGTCAGTGCCAAGCCGAGAACCAAGACGACCACGGCGAGTACGCCTCACCCGCATGTACTCGCGCAGGACGGGTCTGGCAGCAGTGGTCCACCTGTTTCTCAAGGAACTGGCGATGCGGGATTACCAACAGTCCCAACCCCAGATCTCCCCCCGCCACCGCCTCCACCGCCGCCACCCAGGCCAAAAGGAGAAACGCGTGAAGCGGTTGCGCTTACAAGCCCTGTTCCTCAGATCCCCGATTCTCTCAGATCTGAATCGTTGAAAACTTTTATTCGCGCTCGTTTTGATATCGCGGCAGACGGCACCGCACAGGTCACTTTGCTCACGAGCTCAGGCAGCGCGGAACTCGACCAGCTAACCCTGCAGACACTTCGCCAGTGGCGATGGAAGCCTGCCTTGCAAAACGGAGTTTCAGTCCCCTCCATCGAACGTCTTAGAATTGAGTATGAAGTGCAATAAAATTTGACATCCCTGTCAAATTATATTCTGAAAGGAGGTCGACATCCTGTCTCCATGTGTGTGCAGAATAGAATTATGACGTCCGTGTTAAATTCATGAGAATACTCTTTTCCCTTTTAGCCTTTGCCTCCACCTTGATGGGTGGACTCGTTAGTTTGAAATACAAAGACAAACTTCATCTTATCCTCGGATTTACGGCCGGAGTGCTGTTAGCCGTCGTTGCCTTCGATATCCTTCCTGAAATCATCCGCTTGGTTGAACAAACAGGTACTGATCCCGCAAAACCGATGATGGCCCTCATTGTGGGTTTCTTACTTTTTCATTTTCTTGAAAAGACACTCATGATCCACCATGCACATGAAACCACTTATGGAACGCACCGACACCCGAGTGTGGGAATCTTTTCCGCATTAGCCCTTTCCGGGCATTCGTTTCTTGACGGGGTCGGCATTGGTTTGGGCTTTGAAATTTCGCACTCCATCGGAATTCTCGTGGCTCTTGCCGTCATTGCCCACGATTTTTCAGATGGTCTAAACACGGCTTCGCTCATGATCATGCATGGGAACAAACCCAAAAACAGTTTGGGATTGGTGGTTTTGGATGCGATTACGCCCGTGCTCGGTGCAGCTTCAACCCTTTTCTTCTCGTTGCCACCCGAAGCGCTCATCTTGTACCTTGGGTTCTTTGCAGGCTTTCTTCTCTGCATCGGCTCTTCCGATATTTTGCCAGAAGCTCACAGCCCTCATCCAACTTTCATGCCGATGCTGATGACCTTCATCGGGGTTCTCTTTATCTTCCTCGTGACCAAGCTGATCTGAATTCACATGGATGTAATAAACCGCTAGATTCCTTTTCAGCCTTGGCCCTGTGGGGGTCGCGAGTGCTGGTCACCTCCCTCGCTGATTCTCGAACGACCATCCATGGTCGTTCTCCGAGCCACTGCAGTCCGCGGGACATCCATGTCCCTACTGAATTTGTGACTCACCATTATTTTTTTGGTTGGACTGCAGTGAATCCGCTCGGTCGGTAACCAGCACTCGCTCCCTTTCAGAGCCAAGGATTCCTGTCCTTAATAAGTCGGAGCCCTCCCGCTCGGTCCTTTACAGGATCAACACTGATCTCGCAGTAAGTCAAAAGGTTTTGCACCGAGGAAGTTGAATCTCGCGACGAGATATGCTGACAAGATTCATCGCTCTCATTGTCGCCGCGTCCCTAGTCATTCAGATGGGGATTCACTTGCCGTTCTTGAAATCGGTGGCCTGGGCGGGCATGACCATTCACAACCTCCATGAGGCTCCACTGAAAGTGGCATTGCAAAACGCCTTTGATGGAAACCACCCATGCAATATTTGCAGAACCCTTCACCAGATCATCCACACCGAAAACAAGAATCTACAAAAATCAATCACTCACCCAATTCAAGCCGATCCCTTTTGGGTTTCGCTCCGTACCCGTTTTTTTTCTGACCATCGATCCAAGTTAGTCATTCAGTGTGGTATCGCGTGTGTACTGAATCACGAATTACCACAAGTTCCCCCTCCCAAGCATCTCCTCTCCTGACATTGTAAATATCCATTCAAGAGGAGCTGCATCATGAATGTTTCAGGAAGAAGAGTATTTCTTTTGTTTGTTATTCTTATCTTAGGCTTTGTACGACCTTCGTATGGCGACGAGGAAGAACGGACCATCACGGTCATCGAAAAGAAGTTGCCCGTAGGCCCATTGGCCGAACGCTCGCGTGATTTCATCGAGACTCAAATGGCTGATACAAGAACTTGGCAAAGTGTTGTTGCAACTGTACCCGGTGTGGTTCTTAATCCGTTTGGTCAGATGCACGTTCGAGGGGATCACAATCTGATTAGTTACATTTTGGATGGGGTGTTGTTTCCCGTTGCCCCTGACGGTCAACTTGGACCTCTCGTCGACCCGCGCTTTCTAAGCGAAATGGATTTAGAAACTGGAAGCTTTGATCCCTCACTTTCAGGACAACTGGGGGGAATTGTTTCACTCAATCCCTTGACGAGCAGCCTTCCTTCGCAATTTGAGATTGACCCCAGCGTAGGCGATCACGATCAGCGTGAATTTCTCGGATATTGGGCTGGCAAAAGTGAGGACAATTCCTGGCACTATTTCGTTGGGGGTCAATCAAGGCATACGAACTTAAGGCTTGAAGCTCCCCAGCCAAATCCGCAAACCTTAAACAATGCGGGGGATGATTCCAGCGGTTTTCTCCATCTCAGTCATGTCTCAGGAAAAAGTACTTACAGCCTTGGTTTGGGGCGACAAGTTACCGACTTCGGAATTCCGAATACCCCTTCGGCACAATCTGCTGGCGTTATGCAACACGAGCGCAACGCGAACAACTTTGCTTTACTCTCTTGGGAACATGTGTGGTCCGATCACCTCGAATCCCATTTCGGTCTCTCGTGGCTTTCAGCAACCGAAACCGTGACGAATAACGGTGTCTTCACCCCTTTTACATTGGCCGATCCAGTGTTGATGCCCAATGCCAACGCGGCTGGGCTACCTGCCAACCCGACGGACTACGGTTCTCCTTATCTCCCTCTGATTAGTCGCACCAACTCTCAAGTTCTTTTGAGTGCTGTGATGACGGACAAGTTAACCGAGAATAACCATTTGGAATTTGGAGGTCGAGCTGATTTTATTCATTACCAAGACTTCTACGATATCTTGGATGCTGGAGGGATCGGAACTCTTCCCTCTTCTCATGTCAATCTGGCGGTAAATCGCAATGGGTTTAGTGGAGCACTTTTCATCAGTGACCACTTCACTTTTAGCGATCGAGTCCATGCGGACATTGGGATCAACGGATCCAATTTTAATGACGGCTTTCAGATTCAAACGGCTCAACTGAATCCGCTTTTTAATTTAGCCTATGCTCTTTCTGGAAACCAAATCATTCGCTTTTCCTACAACCATGTTTTCAATGTTCCCCCGCTAGAGCCCGACCTGACCGGAGCGGTGGTATCTCCCGAATACGCCAACGAATACGATCTGAGTTATGAGCAACAATGGCTACCCGAAGTGAAATTTCACGTCGGGGGTTACATCAAGAACTTCCGAAACCAAATTGATGGTGCTTTGCTCCTTCCTCTTAGCAACATCCCTTTGTTCGATCCCCGAAGTTTTGACCGGTCGTTGGATGATGGCATCGAAGTGAGTTTGCATTCAGAGCACAAAACTGGCCTTAATGGATTTTTCAATTATGCGTATGCTGTGGCTAAGTCGGTCGCGACCCCCATGGCTCCCTCGGTTTTCCTAGATCATGATCAGCGGCACACGCTCACGTTTGGAACTTCCTATCGATGGACGAATGGCGTGTATGCCAGCATCGACAACCGTTATGGGAGTGGATTTCCACAAGCCGTAGCGGAAATTTATAACCTGGATGGCATCTTTCCTTATGGGATTAATGGGAACACTCGTATCCCTAACTTTGTTTCCAACTTGAGCCTTGGCTACAAGCCTTTTCTGGATAACCAAACAGGGCTCTCTTCGGTCGGTGCTTCCCTTGAGATCTTGAATCTTTTTAACTCAAGACCAGACATCAACTTCATCTCAGACTTCACTGGAACCCGCTTTGTGCAAGAAAGGCAAATCCTGTTCAACCTCTTCTCGAATTTCTAATCACCCTCGGGCGGTGAGTTCGAGGATGCTGTGCCGCTCTTTGACGAAGCGAGTTCCTGAGAAATTCGAAAGCAAATTGAGGATTCATGGATTTCACTTGTTGACCTCTTGATGACGAAAGCAGTCCATGGTGTGATCATTCACCATACCCACAGCCTGCATGAAAGCATAACAAATGGTTGGGCCAACAAACTTGAAGCCCCTTTTCAAGAGGTCCTTGCTCATTGCATTGGATTCGGTTGATTGACAAGGAACTTCCCTCAAGTTCTTCCAATGATTCACCTGCGGGGTTCCCTCAACAAACTGCCAGAGATAATCATCAAAGCTCTTAAATGTCTTCAGCACTTGGAGATAAGATTGGGCATTGATGACGGCCGCATTAATCTTCAATCGATTTCTAACAATCCCAGAATCATCCAGGAGTTCGTTGATTTTATGGGAGGTAAAGGTCGCTACCTTATGAGGATGGAACCGTGCAAAAGCTTTGCGATAATTCTCCCGCTTGGCAAGAATGGTTTCCCAACTTAACCCTGCTTGGGCCCCCTCAAGAATAAGAAACTCAAACAAGCGGCGATCATCGTGCAAAGGAACCCCCCATTCCTTATCATGATAAAGAACGGAAAGTGGAGTCCTCGCCCACCCACATCGATTAAGCGACTTCATTGATCTCTCCAATTCGCGAAATGGAACGTGAATACTTCCGATTTCGCATCTTGACTTATCCTGGCTCCGAGAGGTATTCTATAAGAATGCGAACGATCCAGATTGCCCTTGTTGGGCTTCTTGTTTTTCTTTGGTTTCCTTATCGAGCTTTCGCCGATTCATTTTATCCGAACTCTGGGATCGATGTGACAGACGAGGCAGACACGGTCTCGGCTGGCCACAGCGAGCTCTTTTTTGAATCCGATTATAATCAAGAGCGAAATAACTCCACCAGTGGAAACTTGTCTGCCGGATTCAAATGCGGATTATCAAATTCATTGGATGTGGGAATCCAACTCCCCTACTCGCTTTTGCTTGATTCCAGGGCTGGAAACGCATCCGGGTTCAATGACATTCAATTTGGCCTTAAATATAAGTTGAACTCAGCGAATTTAAACCACATTCAAGTGGCGACTGCCGTGGGAGTGAAACCACCCTCCGCATCTCTTGACAACAACTTGGGAAATGGCGTTTTCGATCTCTCCGGGCAAATTGATGTCTCTTACTACACCAAGCAATTCAAACATCATCTGAACTATGGTTACAATTGGCTGGAACCAGTGGCGGGAACGCCTCGTAGAAATCACTCGTTCTATAAATACAAGCTTGACTATGAGCCAAGTGAAGAAAGCCGGTGGTCCTATGCAACAGAAATCTTCGGTGAACAAAACGAAGATCCAACAGCTAGCACGGACCCGTTAAGCATCAAAGTGATCACCCAGCTACGTTCCAACGAGAATTTGACGTTCAATTTTGGGGTAAGTTTCGGATTAACCAATGCTGATCCCACACGGCGCTATCTGTTTGGTGTGATCTTTGATCACTAAGATGAACTTCGAGCAACCTTATCATTAAGTGCTGTGATTTGACTAAGCAAGACCCTTCTTGCTTCTAAACCGCCTTTTCCTCTGACGACTCTTCTGATGAGGTCGCACACACTTAGCGTCTCTCCTTTAATCGCTATTGATGGTTGTGCAGGTTGTCGCACCGCAAGGTCGTTAAAGCGATTTTCGATATAGTGATGCAGTTTCGGATCCGATTTCTTGAGGAACACGTTGGTTACTTCTGAGTTCTTAAAAAAGCGGAGTCCTTGAACAAGATAATCTTGTTCATTCGTGGATACCAACGAATAGGGCTCCCCGACCCCCTTTATAAAATTCTTTCGCACAGCCGCCGACCGAAGTAAGGGATTTCGCATGGTAAGGTAGCCAAAGCGATTTTCGATGTATTGATGCAATTGCGGATCGTATTTCTTAAGGAACAAGTTGGTGGCTTCTGAGTTATTGAAATAAGCCATGCCTTGAACCAAATATTCTTCTTCATCATTGGACACCAGTGAATAGGGATCAGAAGGCACCTTTGTGTGAATCATGGAATCTGGGAGCACGATGGAAAACGTCTTCCCTTTTCTCAGGAAATTAACGGTTTGGTTTTCCGTGAACCTAAGGGCCACTTTTTCTGAGCTGTAAGTTCCATCAAACAATTTTGGTAGCTGCGAGCTGAACAGGCACAAACAAAGCCCAACCGTCTCCCCAATGACTGCAGAAAAATCAGGAAACAAAAGATAGCTTGTGAGCGCAATCATAGCGCCGACAACCTGTAAGCCTAGCGGATCCTTTGCTGCGTATTGATTTCTCGTTTCGGCCACAAAGCTGACTTTGGTTGTCCCTTTGTTAACGGTAATCTCAGGGTTTTCTATTTTGAGTGCGTTAGCCAAGAATTTTAAGGCAACCTTTTGGAACGCTTTTTTTGAAAAGCCTTGACCTTGAAAGGAAAATCGAAGTAAATCCATCGATCCGAAAAGTTGCCCAAAAAACGAATTTGCCTCCGTTCTATTAATTGACTTCTGGGGAAGCTTTTGCAAACGAGTAAAAAATTCTTTTACCATTAAAGCTTGCCAAATTCTCCCCCGAACCCGAAATGCTTTGTAGAGATTCCTCACCTCGTTCACTTCTTGGAAGAGTGAACCCCCGATGGTTTTCATCCCTCGATCCATTTGCACTTTAAGCCAATAAAGGAGACCCCGAGCCTTTCCAAAGTTTCGAAAAGTCAAGAGGGCATGCCAAAGCTCATGAAACACCTCTTGCTTCACCAGAAGTTCCTCTCTTCCAACCACAAGCGGGGCAAAGAGAAGGATCTTGTGGGTAAGCTTACTGTACACTCCAGACACTTTCTTTGAAAGATCAGCGCGCGGCGCTGATTCAACCTTGATCTCCGCGACATTCTTCAGATCATTTAGAACTTCAGGCTTTAGCTCCCAAAGAAAGTTGCTTACTTTCTCGATCGCTTTATACTTCAAATATTCTGGAAAATCAAGATCGGCCCACAGAAGAGGATTGATTGCGCGCTTTTCACCAGCATTCGTTGGCCACTCGTAGCCAAAAGGAGAAAGTGCTACCATCACCACACCCTAATGAAATCTTATAATCTTATTTTATATATTTTGCGGTAGTTTCGACTCGGCGAATTATCGAGTCCTTGTGGAAAAACTGTTGGTTAGCACTGCATAAAGCGCGGCATGTTGCGAGGAGAGCGAAGACTGTCTTGTCTTTAATTTCAGGTTTTGGCGCGGAAACCGTGCTTGGAGATTCTGTTCATGAGGGAGACTCGGAAGGATGATGATTTTTTCGCCTCTGGGTGGCTGCCTCATCACCAAACAAGAAATAGAGAAACTCAAATGGGGGAAAATATTGCCCGAGAACCACCAAGCAAACCGTTAGGGGCGTTGAAAGAAACAGCCCAATCGGCCCCCACATGGCGGTCCAGAACACGGCGGCTACGAGTATTGCCAGCGAAGAAACACCGGTGCCCGCCGCATAAATCCACGGCTCAACGAAGTTAGCGACAGCGAATTCGATCGCTAAAAAAAGCCCCAGAGCGACCAAGGCTTGTGTCCACCCATGAAAGATGGCTAATGCAATAAGCACAGGAAAAGCAGCCGCAACCCAAACCCCGAGATAAGGAACAAAACGGAAAAGTCCTGCAAGGACCCCCCAAAGCAAAGCATTCGGGAGCCCAATGAAATAGAGCCCTGTGCCAAAAAGAAGGCCGTAGATCACGTTGATAATAAATTGCGTGAGGAGGTAATGACTCACGCGCTGACCCGCATCGTCTATGGCTTGACTCATCGCATGACTCTGTCCTCGGCCAGCAAGTTTCAGTATTCGATGGCGCAAATCTTCCTTTTTCACGAGCATGAAGAAGGTGAAAACGACCACAATAAGGCCGATTGCCAACCTTCCGAATACAGGCCCGAGGAGATCCCAAACAACTGTGGGTGAAGGTCTCACAACTTGAACGGAAATCGGGCCAGGAGACTGAAGGGGGTTCGCCGCTCCAGACTTGGGAGCAGGTTGAGGAACGACCTTGGGCGGATTGGGGGATAGTGCTCCGCTTATACTGTTCATTGTGTTTGTCAGTTGACTCAAACTGCCATTGCTTTGATGGCGAAGCGACTGAAGCTTTTGGTGGATATTGTCTTTGTAGTTCGGCAATTGGCTTGTTACATCAACAAGTTGCTCCGTGACCGTCCAGCCGATAGCACCGATTGTAGCAAACGAGAAAATCAAGACAAGACATACGGCGAGCACACGGCCCACCTTCCATTTTTCGACTATCGCCACCACGGGTGACAAGAGGAGTGCGAACAGCATGGCTAGCGTAAGGGGAACCAGTACTTGTTTTGCGAAGTATAGACACGCTACCGCGGCCACTGTACTTAGGAACCACAGTGGCGCAGCTATCGAATCCCTTGGGTTAGAAATAGGAGTGCCTCCATCCATTAGAGACTATACCCTGAGAGCTCTGCCGCCAATCACTCAGCCTAAGCGCTAACCGAGTCGAGATCGGCAAAGGAGTCGTCGAATGCAGGAAGAAAAATTTGAGTGGATGATTAACGACGATGGGGGATAGGATTGGGGTTGTCTGGGAAGGAGAATTCTTCGTACCCCACAGCTTCGCTCGTGTTAATGAAGAAATTGCTCTTCACCTTAATCAGGATCGGATCTCGTTATCCCTTCTCCCGAAGAGTGGAAAACCTAAATCTCTGAAAAATGTAGACGCTCGCCTGAAGCCGATTGTTCCGTTCCTGAACCGACGACTTCCCAAGGTTGATTTTCACGTTCGTTTCACCTGGCCCCCCAATTGGGAGAAACCTCGACAAGGAGAGCTCATCGTCATCCAACCTTGGGAATACGGAAGTATCCCCATCGCGTGGTTAAAAGCCATGGAAGATGTTCGCGAAATTTGGGCCACGAGCAACTTTGTCCGTGACAGCTATGTGTGGAGTGGGGTGCCCGAAAACCGCGTGTGTGTCATCCCTCATGGAATCGATCCTCAAATTTTTCGTCCCGACGGACCCAAACTTGAATTTAAAACCGAAAAATCGTTTCGCTTTCTTTTCGTTGGCGGGTTGATCCACCGAAAAGGATACGATGTCCTCATCAATGCTTACATGCAAGAATTCAGGCCAGACGAAGATGTGTGTCTGGTTCTTCGAGATGTTTTCTACCAATCTGTGGATCGAAGACGTGTGCAGGCCATTGCCGATCGTCAAGACGTTCCTAAAATTGTCTTTCTTGATGACCCCTTGTCTCCAAGCGAGATCCCAGAACTCTACCGCGCATGCCAGGCGTACGTGCAACCGTACAGAGGCGAAGGTTTTTGCCTTCCAGTTTTGGAAGCCATGGCGTGTGGACTCCCCACAATCACCACCGGATTTGGCGCCACGTTAGATTTTTGCCATGCAGCCAATTCTTACCTGATACCATCCGCGCTTTACCTCGAGCAAAAAAAGCTAAGCAATACCTGGGAAATTCTGCAAACCGATGATGGTCTTTCAACCCTTGATCACCGATTCTGGGCAGAACCGGACCTTTCAGCCCTCCGGAAAATTCTACGTAACATTTTTGAAAACTACGAAGAAGCCCGCCATGTTGGACTCTTGGCTGCCCAAGAAATAATTTCGGAATGGACTTGGGAACGCCCGGCTCGAATGATTGAGGAGCGTCTTTTCGCGCTGAAAGCGGCGCCAGGTGAGAAGCTAGTTGTGCAGCGGAAAGTTCCTACCAAGAGCCTCGTGGAAAAGTACAATCTTCACCCCCCTGATCTAACAAAGCTCAGCGAAGGAAAACCAAGTTGGAAAGCACAACAAGCGCATCAAGCCATCCGCAAGTCTCCTGGAGACGCAGAGTCGATGTTTCGAGAATTAGCCAAAATTCCGGGATGGAAAGGCGAAGCCCTGTATGGTCTTGCCCTATTAGCCCAAGAAAGACATGAAGATGAAACCGCAAGGGCCTTTCTGCAAGAGGCTTTGAAAGCTTCCCCTTTCCACACGCTTGCTCAACAAAAGCTTGCTTCTTTCGTTCAAATATGAAACTCCTCGTAGGATTTGGCCATGCAACAGAACCCAACGCGTTCGAACATCACTACGTGCTCTGGAGAGGACTCGGGGATGAAGTGCGGATTTTCTCGAATGTTGGTGGGGACGTTCTCTATACCCCCGGCATGGACTTCGAAAACATCATTCAAGAGTTGGGCGGGTTTTGTCCGGAGATGGTCATCCTTTACAGCCCCGAATACTGGATCATTCCACGCGGCCTGGAGAAATTCGATGGAATAGTGGTGGCACTCATCGGAGATTGGAACCTGAGTACAGTCCAGATCCTCGCCGCGCAGCACGCCATTGATTACAACTTTACTGACAAAATGGGGGTAGAGTTTCTCTCACACTGGGGTGTTCGCGCAGAATATTTTCCGATGTTTTCCTACATTCCTGAACAATACGATTTGCCCCCAGCGAAAGAAAAAGAGTATGACATCGTTTTCATTGGGAATATCCATCCGGAAATTCACGCCGAGCGAAACCGCCTGGTTTACCGAATTGCCCAATTAAGAAACAAATACAAAATCATGCTCACCAGCAATATTTATGGAAAAGCTTACGCCGAGCTCATGAATCGATCTAAAATTGTCTTTAATAAGTCGATTCGTGGTGAGATGAATATGCGAGCTTACGAGGCTCCAGGATGCAGTTCTTTGCTGTTCATGGAGGAAGAAAATCTCGAAGTGAGAGAGTTTTACAAGGACCGAGTTCATTGCGTGCTTTATAATGAACAGAATCTGGAGGAACTCCTACAACACTACATCACGCACGATGAAGAGCGTGAGAAGATCATCGACAATGCGCGAAAGCAGGTCAAGACGCTGACTTATGCAAAGAGAATCAATGGACTTCTCGAACGCCTTCGTCGGTTGCCAAGCGGGAAAAAGCTTCGCAAAAAACTCTTTGATGTGAAGGACGCGGCATTTTTTTTGAACAGCTGCTTTGTTGGACAAGCAGCCCCTCAGGAAGTTAGCGAGCAGCCGAAAGAAGCATACCCTCTCAACAATCACGCTGTGATTAAGCTTGCCGAGGCCAGGCGCGTCAACGCCCCACTCGAAGCATTCCGAAACATAGAGACCCTCTTCATGGCTGCACACGCGCTGGCACCGAATGATCCCATTATTCCCTTCAATCTGGGGCGGCACTTTTACTACCTGTCCGATGACAATCAAGCCATGATCTGGTTCTTGAAATGCGCTGCCTTGCTCAAGGGAGGCCACCGACCCGATCCGAGATCTTTGCCGGTAAGCATGCCTTACTCCGATTTTGCACTCCGCTGGTATAAGACCTATCGTGACGGACCACAGGATCTTCCGATGCGGCAAGCACTCTTATTTTCCGAGGAGACCCTCTTCTTCGTCGGCGAACTTCTTGCACGTCGAAACGATTTCAAAGGGGCCATCGCGCAATTTAGGGATGGACTTTCCCTCAACGAAAATAACGGGGGGATGCTCAAAGCGATGGGCAATGCTCTGAAAGCAGAGGGAAATCTAAAAAAAGCGTACGATTTCTTTAGGCGCGCATTTGAACTTCGGCCTTTGGAGCCAACCCTTTGGAAAGACCTTCTTGGGGTGTTAAAAAAACTCAACTCTGAAGAGACTTCTACGTTTCTCGATACTCATCTGGAATTACTCTCGGTGCTTCCGATGCCTGAATCACTCAGAGAGGAACTGCTTTCGATTTTTTTTGATGAAAAGAATTAAGCGATCTGATCTTTGAAGGACAATTCCCCTTCATGCAACACTTGAAGCGCTCTGAGCAACAAATCTTTTTCTTTGCCTGGACTCATGTCTGGTATCATGAGCTTGATGAGCTCCTCTACATGGTTCCACTCCTCTGGAACTGGGCAACGGTTGCAGACTAATCCATCTTTTTTCACGGCTCCTGCTTTACCCATCCCCGAACCGTCGGTGGCGTGAAGGATCTTCATGAACTCATCTTCTGATTTTATGGTGCTCCCCTTTGTCCGATTGGCGAAACTGCGCCTGGCCTGCTGGTACCTGGGACTGTTCCATGCCGAAAGAAATCCTTCCGACTCGGAATACTGCCCAAAATCGTCCTCCTCTTCTGAAACCCAACAACACGGATAAACCCTCCCGGTGGGCCCGAAGGCTGTCACACCCCACAACCGCGAACACCCACTTGTTTTAGCGAGGTTTTCTGCGATGGCCTTGCGACGGCGTTCAGACACATACGTATTGAATTCAGGCATAGTGGAGGGCTCGATCCCATCGTTGTACGGATCTGACGGCATCACCGCCGCATCAAAGACCATCGTGTCAGCTCCCCAATCTTTATGTTCGTCAATCGCTTTTTGAACTTCATGCTCATTATGGCGGAAAACGACGAACTTCCACGCGATGGTCGGAGTTTTGTACCCCAGCTTATCTCTGATGATGCGAAGTCTCAGCATGTTTTCGCGCACCAGGTTAAAGTCTCCACCCCGTCGATATTTTGAATAAGTCTCTGGGGTTGCTCCATCAAGCGCAATCAAAATGAGATTCAAGCCGCTTTTGACCAGCCGTTCCAGGTAATCGTCTGAAAACTTGATGCTGAAATTGGTGCTGATTTGAACGTTGATCTCCTTTTCCTTGGCGTACCGGATAAATTCCGGAGCCTGCTTGTGCAACAGAGGTTCACCCCAATTGTACAGGAGAACTTGAAAAAGATAATCTCCTATCTCGTCAATAATCGCCTTGTAATGGTCGAATTTCATGGTTTGAACTGGTCTTAGATTAAGCTTGAGCCCTGTGGTACAAGCTGGGCAGCTCAGGTTGCAATACGTGGTTGGATCGATGTTGGCATAGATAGGATAACTGTCAACGACCTGTTGCTTCGATGACATGTTGATGCATAAGTTGAGAACATTTTCGTAAGCTTTAAGCGGTTTCATTGGAATGGTTAGCTTACTCCTCTCTTCGTATATCGTCTCGTCCTAAGAAAAGCATAATGAAGCACAGTCGCCGTAATTGCACTGCCCCGATCGGCTCACAAGTCAAGGAATACTGGAACGATTCGCCTCCATGGATGGACAAAATGGCCAAAGAAGGTGTCCAAAGCACCTAAGATAAGGGTACAATGATAACAGAGGTGTGCTATGAGAAATTTATGGTTTAGGTTTGTTCTTGGGCTTGTTCTTATGTCATTTTCAGCCACCACATTTTCCCAAGTCTCGAAGTCATCCAGAACCGTGTATGAAATAGGGTCATCCAAAAGCGCTCAAATCCACCACGTGGATCTCCCCCCGTCTGAGCCAATATCAATGACTGTAGAGATCCCACGCGAGAATTTGAGTGAAGATCTGGTGTTGCTCATCGCGCAGCCGAGGCTCCACGAAAGCTCTCCGCCAATGTTCAATACAGCTGATGGTTCGCCGGCCTATCTGACCGATGCTCAGTCGATCACCTTTGCTTCGTTCTAAGCTTAGAAACTAAGGATACGTACCACGTGTTACGTATCGATCCATCAGCGGGAACGCTCGACAGAGAATCTCGACTTCGCTGCGTATACGACCCTGGAGGACACGGTCGTTAGGGTTTCGGAGAACCTCGAGCACCCAGCCTCCAATTCGTCTCATTTCCGGATCCCCCATTCCGCGAGCGGTGACCGTGGGTGTTCCAAGTCGAATTCCGGTCGGTTTGAAGGGGCTTTTGTCTCCTTGAATGGTATTTCGATTCGCCACGATACCGGCAGTCTCAAGTGCATCCTGTGCTGTCTTCCCGCTGATTCCGAATGAAGTATTCACATCCACCAGCATGAGATGATTATCGGTTCCACCGGTCTTGAGTGTTGCACCCGCGCCAAGCAAAGTTTCGGCGAGAATCCGTGCATTCGTGACAATCTGTTGCATACAATCTTTAAAGGCAGCTCCTTGAGCTTCGAGAAAAGCTACGCCCACGGCAGCCACTGTATTGAAGTGCGCACCACCCTGTGTTCCGGGAAAAACAGCTTTATCGATGGTGTCAGCGTGTTCTTTCTTGGACAAAATAATTGCGCTGCGAGGTCCCAACAGTGTCTTGTGGGTTGTGGTGGTAACAAAATCGGCGCCGGCATGAACTGGACTCGGATGGACTCCTGCGGCAACCAAGCCAGCGATATGAGAAATGTCTGCCAGCAAAACCGCCCCGACCGAATCGGCAATCTCACGGAAGCGCGAGAAATCAATCTTTCGGGGATAAGCCGAAGCCCCACAAACAATCATTTTTGGCTTGACCTCACCTGCCATTCTTTGTACAGCGTCATAATCAATTAAACCATTGTCTGGGCGCACGCCATATGAATGGAATGTATAATTTTTACCTGAGAGGGCCACCTTGCTTCCGTGCGACAAGTGACCCCCTTGGCTCAGATCCATGCCCATCACGGGGTCACCTAACTTGAGTGCTGCTAGATAGACAGCGGTATTGGCTGGAACTCCTGAAAGAAGCTGCACATTCGCATGATCGGCGCCGAAAAGTGCCTTGGCTCGATCAATGGTTAGCTGCTCAATTTCATCGTAATTTCCACAACCAGCATAGTAGCGTTTACCGGGATAACCTTCGGCGTATTTATGTCTTAAGACTGAGTTCTCTGCCTCCGCAACCGCTCGGCTGACGATGCTTTGAGAAGCAATGAGGTCCAGGGTTGTTTCCTGGCGGCTTTCTTCTCGCCTGATCAGTGCTGCCATCTGCGGATCTACTGTTGCCAGGGGGCTTCTGCCCCAGGCTTGCGTAAGTTTGTCAATCATGGAATAACCTCCAGGGAATAGATGCGAAATAGCATGATTTACGAGTTCCAGAACGAAATTCCTTTAACATCCAAGCGGTGCAATGTGAGCTTCGAGCGGACATCTGACAAGGATTTAATCTCCGCACCTGAGTATAGCGGAAAAAGTGAGCTCCTTAATAAGAATCTTCTTCTTCGTTCTTGTTGCGGGATTTCTTTGTGTTTTTCCGTCGAGTGCAAAGAGAAGCATTCGGAAGCACCCCAACTTAGTCTTCTTGTACCTCTTATATTCGAAGTCAAACTATTCAACGTATAATTCGACCGATAACACCATAACTTATGACGTTAAAATTTTTGATCCCCTAACTCAAAAAATCCGCAAGATTGCAGAGGCAACTTTCCCTCAGTCCGGGAGTACAACCTCCGGGATTAACATCTCCACTTCATATCAATACGCCACTGGAAAACTTTTTTACAAACCATCAAGTGATGATGTGCATCGGCCCTCTCGAGAGGTTGTTGCGTATGATTTAGCAACAGCAAAGAGCGTCCAAACTGTGGGGCTTGCTGCTCCTCCTAGTCAACGTCGTAATATTGAAAGTTTTCTTCTCGATCGCCTTTATTCTCCAAACCATATCTTGTTTCTTGATTGTTTTCTTCCCACCACAAATCCATCGACGACGATTGCCCCGGGTGCTGGTAATTGCCAATTACGAAGTGCTTCCATCAAGGAGGGGAAAATCACCACGCTTGTTGACCTAAAAGACGTATTTAAGGAAACATATTCGATCAAAAGGATTGAGGCCTATGACCCTGAGAGAAAGAGTCTTATCCTGAAGGAATATACGGTATCAAGCCATTATGGTGATCCCGGAAGTTATTTCTACTATGAAGTCTCACTCGGTAAGGATGTCGTGAATTCTTTGACTAAGGACGCTGCGCAAAGAAGACTGCATGACCTTCAAAATACAGAGGAAGCCCGCTGTCGCCGTGCAACCCTGAGCAGTCCAATTTTTCAAAAAGATCAAGTGAAAGGGGTGTATCCGCCCCAAATTCAAGTTGGCTGTGTTGATCGAGAGGAGGCGTTGTCTTCCAGGGTCCTGCCAACCCGTTTTGAAGCGAATAATAATCCGCTCCTCCTCCAGTTCACATCAAGCCCTTCTCCGTTACCCGAAGGGGAACCGGCTACGTTCACCGTTATCGTGACGAATGATGGGAAATTGCCGGTAATTTTGGAATCGGTGACCCTTAGCCTCGCGGGAATCAATCCCGAATCTTCTTCTTTACTCTTTTCCGAAGCCATCCCGGCCGTGCAGTACCACGCCGACAAGCAAAGGCTTTGGATCATTCAGCAATGGCGAACGGATGAACTGGCCAATCGCGCAGGCCGGCCGCCGCTACCTCCGGAACCGGTGGCAACAGCGCTGATTCCTTTTCTTGCTTGTCACCGCTGGCTTCTCCCGGGCGAATCGACAAGCGTCGCGTTGGCGGCAATCCCCGCCGACGCAAGCGGGCAAATTACCGTGGAAGCATCGGTGCGATCGATCACCGTGGATGAGGGGAGTGAAGTGTACCTCCGATCTGCCAACGACAAAGGAAGTAAGATTTACACTACCCCGAATGCACATCTGGTCAAACTTAGCTTAAATCGCGCGGCCCGGGTTCCTCCTCCAAAAGATGGGCTTACGCTGGTCATTCCGAGTGAATCCGTGCGCGAAAACAGAGTTCAGACTGCAACGAGACAGTTTGTTTTTGCAATCAAGGCTCCATCTCACCGAAAACGGTGAAGTGCATGAGTAGATCGACTACCGGCGACGAAGCATGTTGAGTACCTTGGCGGCTTTCTTCCAGCGCGATTCCGGGACGCGTTCGACGAGACGTTCGGCCAGATCGCCTAAACCAGAGAGATAGAGGTGGAGCCTGAGCCTTCCGCGCGCCGTCACGATGTCGAGCGTTTGCGCAAGCCCCGCAAAGCGGATCTCGATAATCTCTTCCCACCGTATAAGCCGATCTTCGCGCCAAGGGGAGTGCGCGCGAATTCCCTCGTGGGTCACACGGTGAACCGTCCCGGTTGTTTCAAGCGTTAAGTAAATGAGTGCCGCGGAAATCGGTAGCGCGACGGCTAGATAAATTGTAGCATTGCTCGGCGTTATCGGGACCCCATACGTGACACAAAGCGCGATGATCGCTATGCAAACCGTGAGGATGAGTGGAAGAATTTTATAGGCTAAGCTGTATTGCAGATAAAAGTCGCCGGTAACCGGATCACGCGCCACTCTTCCGCGGCTAGTGCCGACCAGATAGCCGAGCGTCCCCACCACGGCCACGTGTGCCACCAAAACCATGGACCACTCAATTGCTTTGTCACTCAAGCGCGATCATCTTACCTGATGTGTCCAAAGTGACGCACTGACTTCTAGATGTCGATGGCGTCTCCTTCATCAGAAGATTTCTCGTCTTTTTTCGGACTGTCTGCGGTCTTCTTTCCCCCTCCGCCGATGTCAATGGCGTCCCCTTCGTCGTCTTTCTTTTCCGGTGGGTCTTCATCATTGCTATCGTCAGTGCCGCGCAATGCCAGAGCCACGCCGGTGATTACGCCCCCAGCCCCAACGGTCCGGGTGAAGTTGTCGGGCAATCTGTTGCCCCCGCAATCGTCTGGACCGCTGCAATCTCCCGCCCAGGCCCACGTGGCGAAGAAAAAAAATAAATAAAACATCATCCCTGTAATCTTAATGATCTTGCGGATCCATTTTGATTTTTTCATTTTTGTTCTCCTTTACCGAAACGTTGCATAACGAGCGGAGAGTTTCCCCAATACGGCGCCGTAGGCAAGGTGCCCGATCATGCTAAGGGCCACGAATCCAAATTTGTCTTTGGGGTGAAGAAAAATCGGATAGATTCCGAGCATGCAAAGCTCCATGACGATCCCGTAGCCCACCCCAATAAGCCAGTGACGATTGCCGAAAATAAGAACGTACATCACCGCGAAGGAAAGGCCGTTCCAGTAATGGTAAGTCCACCCGGCGATCCCGGCAGCCAAGCTATTAACTGGCTGGCCGGTAATCCAACTTCCAAACATATAAATCGGAACGAATCCGCTGTAGCCGAAAATGTGACTTCGCTCCACAACCGTTCGGACCCCATCATACACAAGCGTGGCGGCCACCCCGGCCCATAAGCCCACGGTCAAACCGTTAAGAAAAGCTCTGGCCTTGATTTTCCTCGCAATGGCGGCAAGCGTGAAGAGAAGAAAGAGTGCCGGAACGCCGAAAAATTCAAGGAAAAACGGAATTGGAATAAGTCCGAACACGTGAAAGATGAGGGCCGCCAACGAAAGACTAGCGAAGATGACCGCAAAAATTCGGAGGTAAAGGTTGACACGATCTTTCGAGATCTTGTCTTGCATCAGAATCCGGTAAGCTTCTTAATGATCATGTTCTGACTCCGTCTGATGAGATACATCACGAGTTTTGTAATACCAAAACATAAAAGCGCGGTAAGGAGACCCCCGAGCCACATGCTTAACCCATTTCCACCGCCACCCGCGGTGCCAAAGAGAATCCGAGCATGGGCATCGGTGTGGAGATTTTGGACCCCTGCAGCATAAAAGCTGAGGCCGAGTTTGGCGATAAGACCGATCGTCACAAGGATCGTGCCACGACGCAATCGTGAGGCAAGCTGTTCATTTTTGGGAACGCTTTTCCACGCCCAAGCTCTTGGAAGCGCAACGCTGGTGGCTGCAAGCGCAAAAAGAAGAAGTAAGAACGTCAATTGGGGGAGATCAAACGTTTGAAAATTAAGATGGCGGCAAAAGGCCACGGTGCTGCTGAAAGGGTAGAACTCCTGGATCTGGCCATAGACCAGCACGCCGAGAAGGACCAACGGAAGCAAACCGGAAATGGCTCGCTCTCCGCGAAACTCAACCTGATCCTCCGGTGTAAACGGAGGAAGGAGTCTGGGTGGCACGAGAAGGTAGCGCCAAAAAAGAACAATAAGAAGCGCGAGCGCAAGAACCGGCATCGCCATGATCTCGGATGGCGGGTGAATGAGTACGACCGTCCAGAGTAAAGAACCGATCTTGTCTGGGAGTTTCGGAACCAGAAGGCCCATGAACACAAGAAGGCCGAATGCGAGAACCTGAAGATGGCTGAGCTTAAGCCAGAATGTTTCGAGTCCACGCGGCTGTGTCGGCGATTCTTCTCGTTTTTGCTGCTGCAACGTTTTTTCTTTTGCTTTCAAGGTTTCGATGACGTCGGCCAATTGAGTGTCTTGCGGGGTCATCGTCAGCTCAGCTTGGCCAATCTGCAACTGCCGGTGTGTACCGAGTGAGGCCCGCTCTCGAAAGTACTCTCCAAATTTTCTCGCCCGAAGAAGATTCCAGAACCCCTGCCACTCTTCCAAGAGTTGATATTTCCCTTCGGCGGGTGCGTGAGTGGCCTTGCGTACCCATGTCGATTCAAGCCACGACAGCCAGACCAGACCGATCAGGCTGATCGAGGGAATGAGAGTTCCGTGAAAAGTGATGGAGCTTACCCAGTTCATGAAGGGTTGCTCCGGATGAAAGGCCGCGTTCGCGTCAAGAATCGCAAGGAGCGCGGCCGCAATCGTTCCACCGATGACCCACCCCCGTTTGCGGACAA